>JBGTHU010000283.1:0-5115 GCA_041745975.1 Mariniblastus sp. | reverse complement strand
GGGGACTTATATTGTGCGAGTATCTGGAATCGACAACCCCGACTCGACGACTATCAAAACCCAATTCTATGGCCTTTCAATTAGTTTTACATCCATTCCGGAACCCTCTTTTGGCGGCCTGTTGATGTTCGGTGCGATTTTGACCGTGTTCAGACGTCGACGGTAACCTGCAAGATCTCGATGCAATCAATCGTTAATTGCAACATGGCGTTAGACGTTATTGAAACTATCTAAATTCTGTTGAGGAAAAATCGAATTCAATCCGACTAATCTTCTGAGAAAATGGCGCTGATTGATTCGTGGTGGTGGATTCGCTTGATCGCCTCGCCCAACATTTTGGCAACGGTTAAAACCTTAATGTTGGGGAGTTGGGCGGCCACTCCCAGGGGAATCGTGTCGGTAACGACAATGCTGTCAATGGGAGAATTTTTGAGATTTTCAATGGCGTCACCAGCAAAGACGCCGTGGGTGGCGGCGACGTGGATTTCTTTGGCACCTTTGCTCTTAATCAACTTCGCAGCACCGCAAATGGAGCCGGCTGTGCTGATCATGTCATCAAACATCAGCACAATTTTGTCTTCGATGGGCCCGCCAACAATGTTTTCCTGTTTAACGCTTTCAGCCGAGACGCGACGTTTGTCGATAATGGCCAGTTGCCCGCCCAAGCGTTTAACATGTCCCACGGCCCGCTTAATACTTCCTTCGTCGGGACTGACAACTACAATATCTTCTTTGTTGAAATTTTGCGACTTAAAATACTCATTCAGTACCGACCCAGCGTACAAGTGATCGACTGGTACATCGAAAAAGCCTTGAATTTGGGCCGCATGTAGATCCATCATTAGAATCCGATCGGCTCCGGCACGGGTGATCATGTTCGCCACCAATTTGGCAGTAATTGGGACTCGTCCAGCGTCCTTGCGATCTTGTCTGGCGTATCCCATGTAAGGAATCACGGCCGTGATTCGCTCTGCACTAGCTCGCAAGCACGTATCAATCATGATCAACAACTCCATCAAATTGTCATTGACCGGGGGACAAGTCGGCTGGATTAAAAACACATCACGCCCGCGAACGTCTTCGATCCGACAATGGAATTCACCGTCAGGGAAAGTCGACATTTGGCAATTCGACAGGTCCAAGTTTAAAAAACGAGCGATTCTTTCAGCCAGGTCCGCGTTGGCTCGGCCACTGAACAATTTCAATTCGGACATCGATCAATTCGATTCAAGGGGTTGGTTCATAGCGTTAAATTCGCGAGAAAGAAATGACCAAGCAAACAATGCAACCGTTTTTGTGTGGGAACCATCGAGTGGTGTCCACAGAGGATTAGCCGTCGATGAGGCTGATCAGACCGCGAACGATTACTGAAATATTAACTTGGCGAAAAGCTTATCACATCGGTGATATCAATCAACCCGACCGGTTTACCAAATTGGTCAATTACTGGTAATTCGCTGAGATTTCGGCAGGCCATCGTTTCGACCGCCAACATGGTAGTTTGGCCTTGTTGAATGGTGACAGGTTGGCAAGTCATCACTTGCGAGATCGGCAGATCGAATTGGTTTTCCCGACCGTGTTCGAGCAATCGTGCCAAATCGCTGTCAGTAAATAGTCCGGTCAAGCGGCCGAGTTGATCGGCCACCAGAATCACACCGGCGCGTCGACTGGGACTGGCGAACTTCAAATAGACAGCTCTTACCGACTCGTCTTCATCGGCCAGGCGGCAGTTTTCGATGGGGCGCATGATCTGGTCGACTGTTGACAATTGCTTGCCTAAAGCCCCTCCGGGGTGAAAGCGGGCAAAATCGGCGGCTGAAAATTCCTTTATTTTTGAAACCACTAAAGCCAATGCGTCTCCCAGTGCCAACATGGCCGTCGTTGATGTCGAAGGGGCCAGCCCCAGGTGTCCTGCCTCTTCCAAGTGACCGTAGTTCAACAGGAATTCACTGTTGGCGACCAGTGTCGATTGAGATTTGCCAGTAACGGCAATGATCGGAACTTGCATCTTTTTGAATGTGGGCAGCAGATGCAGGATCTCATCGGTCTCACCACTGTTAGAAAACACCAACACTGTATCGCGCGAGCCGACTCGCCCCAGGTCGCCATGTATTGCTTCGGCGGGGTGCAGGAAGTGGCTGCAGGTACCTGTGGAGGCGAAGGAAGCCGAAATTTTTTGCCCGATCCAGCCCGCTTTGCCCATCCCGGTCACGATCACGGCTCCTTCGCAACGAGCAATCAATTCGGCCGCATCATGAAAGTCAGCCGGTAAATTTTTTGAGAGTCGTTGCAACGCGTTGGCTTCGACCGCGATTACTTCCTGAGCCAACCGTAACTGCTCGAACTCGGTGAGGTTTTTTCGGAGGCGCAAGTGGGCTGTACTGGCAAGTGTCCTCATCAATAATTCCTTTTATTGAATTGCTGGTTTGTTTCTTCGTCTAAATAAGCGAGTGACAATTAGGGCCTTCTGTCGCTCGCCTTCGTTCAAGCCGCTTCGGCAAACTCGGAATTCCGCAACCGCTGGTACTCTTCGCAGCGGAGCAGTAATTCCTCGTGGGTCCCCAGATCGACGACCTTTCCATCCTTCATCAGCATGATCAAATCGACCAAACTCAGTGTCGACAGATGATGGGTGATGATGATGGTCGTTCGACCCTGCATGAAATCGGCTAAAGAGGCGTGGATCAAATCTTTGCTTTCCGGATCGATTTGGCTGGTCGATTCGTCTAAGATTAAGATGTCTGGGTCTTTTAAGATCGAGCGGGCGAGTGAAATTCGTTGCCGTTGCCCACCGGAGAGCAACCCTTCTCGTTCGCCCAAATCCGTATCATATCCGTCATCTAACAACTCGATGAATTCAGCTGCATGGGCCTTTTGTGCCGCAACCATGATTTGATTTTTTGTGGCTGTTTCATTGCCGTAGGCAATATTGGCAGCAAGGGTATCACCAAACAGCATGGTAGTTTGAGAGACGTAACCAATCCGGTCCCGTAGTTGAGTGATCGGCACGTTGCGAATATCAATTCCAGCGATTTTGATCCGTCCGGCCTTAAAACTATCACCGTTAATTTTAGGATCAAAGAATCGGGGGATCATGTTTACCAACGTAGTTTTACCCGAGCCATTTTGCCCCAAGATGGCAACCGATGCACCGGCAGGTATCTTGGCGTTTACACCTTGCAAAACCGGTGTAGCGGGATCGTATTCAAAATGAACGTTTTCAAATTCGATCGACAAGGGTCCGTGCGGCAGTTTTTGTGGTTCCGTCGGATTGCGTACCATGGGCGTTTGATCCAGTAGGGGAAAGACTCGATCTGCAGCGACCATCCCCGATTGGATCAATTGAAATACATCTCCCATTTTTCGCAGTGGATCCACGATCCCGATCAAGAACCCGAAAAACATCATCATGCTACCAAACGTCATTGGGGCGGCACACATCCTCACGCCAAATAGGTGGGTTTGGTGGTTTAGCACCATGTAGGCTCCGGCGAGCACGCTCAACGTCAGCATCGTCACGCCAAACAATTCCGTATTCATGCGGGCCAGTGCCCCCAGCCAAGAGATTCGCATTGAGCGTTTGTAGATATCTTGGGCAACGGATTGAAATCGTGCCAATTCGGTCGATTCCATGTTGTAAGCCCGTACTGTCCTATGGAAAACCAGGGCCTGATAGAGTCGGTTGAGCAGTTTGGCGGACTCTTCCATCGCTTTTCGGTTGGCTCGCTTAGTGATCTTGGCCAGTTTCAGCATCAAGAACGCTGCCACCGGACAAACAACAACCGACAGCAGCAACAGTCGCCAATTGACAATTGCGGCACCGGTCAGACACCCGATCATTTTCAGAGGTTCCCGCACGGTTTTCCCGAACAGCGCCGTGATTGCTTGGCCAATCATTCCCGTCTCACCCCGCAGGCGACTGATCAGGTCTCCGGTTCCTTTCACATTGAGCTCGCTGGGCTCCATGCTGAGAATATTTTGGAAGACTTGATTTTGCAAGTCCAGCATCGTCCGTTGGCCAACTCGGGCCACAGACACCATGCTGCCAATTAAAAAAATGCCTCGCAGTACGGTTCCAACAAACAGTAATATCATCAAACCCATTAACGTACCGAAAGGATCACGGGGAGCCCAGCGCTGAATCCAGGGCAACAATCGATCGAGTGTGGTCAGTTTTGCGTGCTGCGCGTCGATGTCAAATTTGAGACCGTTGATTTTTTGAAACAGTACGCTTTTTTCCGCCGGGTCGATCAATTTTTCGTGTTCGACCTGAAGAACAGCAATTTCTTTCTTCAATAGGTCGATGCGGCTGTCTGCCTCCAATTGTTGGCCTGCAGCCCAGTCGTGCAGAGAGTGACCGCGCATGATCACTTCAACAAACGGATAAACGGCACCCAAATTGAGTGACCACAGTCCTGCCACCAACACGCTGCAGAGAAACGAGGTCAACAACGACCAGCGGTATTTGAGCGTCATCCTTAACGCTCGGCTAAGATTTTTCATTTCCTGATAATCTGGCTTGTTTTCAATCATTCTTGCGAGCAGCAGTTAAAAATGACGCGTATTTTACGAGTTGGGGAAGTACTCGGTTGTTAAAAACGGGAAATTTTTGACTGCGGATCGCCATATAAGGGGGAGTGCAAAAGAAAATCGTACTCGAAAGCGATGGATTTTTCCAAGATCAATTATCCTGAGTTGGTGCAGGAATAAAAACAAAAATTGAAAAAAAGCGAATTGCTAGGCAACTAAGGGCAAAAGGCCATTTTCCGGTGTTTTTAGGAATTTTTAGGGTCTGTATCTTCAACTGCAGCGACTGCTGGCAAAAAATATTTTGCAATTTTTCTTTTTTTTTCTGGATTTTAAAGTTGTAAAAACAAATCGATCCGATATAGTTAGATGAGCGTGAAGTTTGTTATTAAGGTAATTTCAGACGGTCACCAACGATTTTTTTTTGTTTAGAGGAAGAGTTTAATGGCTGAAGGTACAATCAAACGATTGACGGACAAGGGTTTTGGATTCATCGACACGGGCAAGGAAAAAGATCTGTTTTTCCATTCGTCCAATGTGGAGGGCGCCAGCTACGACGATCTGCACGAAGGCCAACGGGTCTCGTAC
>JBGTHU010000282.1:0-17155 GCA_041745975.1 Mariniblastus sp. | reverse complement strand
ACCGATACCGCAGACGCCCCTTAAACTGTGATCAAATCGGATTGTAAAAAACGAGCTCGAATCAATGCCATGCGATATATTTTGCACCGCATGGCGTATACCAATAAGGACGTGGAAATGACCGGCGGCCTCGATCCGTTGTTGGTAGGTCGAGCCCCTATCGTCTATGAACGGGGTGAACATCCGTTCCAAATCCACGCCCCACTCTAATGCGTCTGCGCGATGTATGCCATCACGAAAACGTGCCCGACATGATCAGAAGTTTTGAGGTTAGCCGCTTCAACGGCTGAGTTGCAGTAATCCCGTTCGGGATTTTACAAACGCCACGGCGGCCGATTCGAGTTCTCCGGGTAATCGTTTTCGGTAGGTTTCCAAAGGTTTATCATTGTGCTGGATTAAAACATGCATCCAATCGTTCGGCAAATTTGCCAATGGTGAGGGTTCAGTTCCCGCCGAGTTCAGACTGATTGTCATTGGCAGTGGCTTAAAAAAAGTAGTGTGGTTGGTCGACATTCCGATTAGCGGGGCCTCGCCCCAAAGCCCTCCTTTGGGTAAACCAAACTGTTTGGCAGCAAGTTGCTGATAGGATCGCCACTGCGAGCGTAGCTCCTGTTCAGTTTGCACAAAATTCATGGCCTGTTGCCAGGCCTGTTCATCATTCGCCAAATAGACGGGCACGATAAACACGCGTTGCTGTTCCCATTCCACTTCTTGCCAGGAAAATTTTTTGCGAACACCGCTGGCCGTACATTCCACTTGTAGAATTCCTCCCCGCCAATTTGCCGGAACGTAGAATGAAAGCCGAACTTCCCGGCCCCCTTCCAGTATCTCCGTACGTGACGGGTGGAAGCGAAAATAGGCTCCCGTTCCGCGGCGAATCGGCCCCGAAGAAACAAAGGGGTTGTGCTGAGGGATATCTTCGAATCGAGTTTTTTCGCCTTGGCGATCCCCTTGATTGGCGCGGATAAATCCGGTCAACAACGGTGGATAGACCCCATTGAGTTGCCCCCCTAGATCTTGGTTCTTTTCCTCGAATCGTTCCACCGCAACCGTGCCAGCAACCGTTGCCGCGGTGATGGTCTTGGGTGAATAGTCACAAAGCGGAAACGGATTCTTGTTCCAAAAAATGTCGAACCTGAGGGAGTTCACGGATACCCCCGACTCGACATTTAGCTCCGCGGTTAAGGGAACGATAATGCCAATTTTTTTCATGGCCGGGGTGGATTCGGAGACCGCGTCGCCCTCCTTCCCGGGCCGCCCCGGCGAATATTTTTCCGTGCTCTCTCGCGACGAATCCAGAAAAACAATCCCTTCATCAAAACTGCTTGCATTGAGATCGTAAGCCGCTACCATCGCCGGAGCATCGAAGCGAACCCGCCCATCGCTCCCTGTCCCATTTGTATTTGTTTGATTGATTCCAGTGGCTGCCTGATTGCCACTGAAGCAGAGGAAACAACTCCAGACGATCAGCAGCGTTCCATAACGAATTCCCAACATCGTGGTCACAATCCTTATCCAAGAGTCCCTCTTCCTTGAGCATCGACAACAGCTGAGCTCCCTCTTGGAGTTACATGCACACGGCAGGTATTACGACGCGACTTCGATTTTGTTCGTAAATCGCACCCGACAGCAACCCACCTTAATGATAGCATCCATCGCCATCAAGCAGCGTTCCACACGTAAGAGATCGCCAGCAACATTCCTGGAACGGCAAAGAACACCCCACCGACGTATGCAAATGCCAATATTTTTTGGGTGCTGGCAATCTCTCCCAGCCAATTTGCCGCTCGCGGAGGAATCTGTCGGAGAACCGGCAGACCATAAATCAACGTAACCCCTATCAAATTAAATAAGAGATGTACCAGTGCGATTTCCAGTGCCAACCCTCCCGCATTGCCCGAAAATGCCGAAGCCGCCAATAAAGCGGTCACACATGTCCCCACGTTGGCACCCAAGGTGAAAGGGTAAACCTGTCTCATATCCAAGATACCCGCCCCAGCCAGCGGAACAATCAAACTGGTCGTCGTCGACGAGGATTGAACCATTACCGTCACCATCACTCCAGAAAAAATTCCAGTCAATGGGCCGCGGCCAATCATCAACTGCAAAATCTCTTTGGCACGTCCAACCAATAATTGTTTGAGCACTCTTCCCATCATTGAAATTGAGATGATAATTAAGAAAACTCCCAGACCTATTAGACTTAAATTAGCCCAAAAATCTGGCAAAAACTGACACAACGACTTTGCCGAACTGACAATCGGTTGAATCAAAAAAGCGATCAGATTGAATTTTTCGATATTCTGATCACCAATAACGGAAAAATACTCAGCTAACGCATGACTGATTGTCTGCAGTGGCTGAAAAATAATTTCCAATGGAAACAGAATCAAGACTGCCAACAGGTTGAAGAAATCCAATACAGTCGCTGCGGCGAAGGCTCGTTTGAATTCCAATGTGTTATTTAGATGCCCGACACTCACCAGCGAATTGGTCACCGAAGTCCCTATATTGGCTCCCATTACCATCGGCACCGCGATGCTGATCGGCAGCCCACCGGCCACCAAACCAACGATGATGGAGGTCACCGTACTGGAGGATTGGATAAGCGAAGTCCCCAAAATCCCCACCACCAATCCCAGCAACGGATTAGTGGCAAATGAAAACAATTGCTCGGCACGCTCCCCCGTCGCCCCCTTAAACCCCAGACCAATTAAACTGACGGCCGATACCAACAAGTAAACCAAGGTCACCACACAAACCCAGTTCAGCCAAGGGGATTGAGAAATTTTTTGGAAGGCGAAACGAAGCCGCATGATTGGCCATGACACCATGTCTAATTTTTACCTGATCGAAGGTAAGCCGCTGTGATAAAATTGGGAGATTTGAGCTTCAGTCAAACCAAAAAAGCAACGGATTACAAGTTTCTAAGTTTGCCAATTGATACAGAAGCAGACAAGCCCTGCCAAATAAATTAATCAAATCTTAATATGGCTCGCAACAGGCATCTCCAGTTTGGGCATTCACAAGCTTTCGTCAAGCATCGGAGACGATGCTGCATTAAGACGGCTGATCGAACTCAAGCTCCAGATATTCGGATAATTCCCGAAACACAACGTCGGTCGAAAGTTGTTGATGAGCAAACTCCATGGCTTGACCCGATAACCGGTTGCGCAGCTGGGAATCTGTCACCAGCGAAACAATCGCTACCGCCGCTTGTTGGGGCGTCTCAAATTCAATCCAAGGTTGACCTATCCGAGGTAGAATGCCACCAAGTGAATCGACTGTCAACAAGTTGGCCGAATCCGATCCCGGCGCCTGGGGCTCTGCTTGAAAAAGAGCCTGCGTCTGGTGGCAGTCAGTTCGCCCCCTTTTCAAACAGCGGTACGCGGTAAGGCCTTGTGCGCTGTGCCCCGTGGTAATCAATGGCTTAGCGTGCGCCAAAGCCTCGATGTTTTTGATCTTCAATCCCGACCCCAACCGCACAGGATTAATTGCGATATCAATCCGTTGGTAAAATTCATCCAATCCATCAATCGAATCTTGCAACTCGATCGTCTGATGAAGCACCTGCTGATTCAATTGATGGCAGAGTGGCCCGACAATCCAAAGTCGAATCGAATCGGCCCAATTGGTTTGACCAGGATTCAGATCATCCTTGTGATCGGTTGCCAATCGTTGGCAGACCAGTGGCCAGATCTCATCGATCAACCAACGGGCACCATCGATATTAGCCGCATTGGCCGAAGCGATTAAACCGATCGTGATCGGACTTTGTCGTGAACGGTACGATTCATGCCGCTCTCCCTTGGTGGAAGTCGGCCGATTTATTTGAGTCGAAAATGCCGGGTGACCCGCAACAATTAACGTTTGATGCGGCTTCAAGGTCGCGTGTATTTTGGCTCCTTCGATCGCTTGAATTGCCATCAGCGCATCAAATCGGCTCCACATTGCAACTTCCTGGTCCCAATTGATATCGATCCAGTGTTCAAACTTATTTTCTTTGAACTGTTGATTTCTGCCAGAGAGAATGTCATGGGTATCCAAAATAAATCGCGGGCGATTTTTGACTCGAGTGGAAGGAACCAAGTAGCCCAATGTGGCATATTCGACGATCACAAAATCGGGTTGAATTTCTTTGATTAAATGCAGGAATCGTCGGCGAAGCTCCCCGGAAGCAAAATCGGTTAACTTGCTCGATCGCTTGGGGGAATCTGTCTGAAAAGGGACCTGGCCTTTTTGTCTCCTCGCCACCGCATTGATCACACATGCTCCCTGCCACCGCAGTCTTTCCCACCAACCGATCGGTCGCCAGTCATCGACTAAAGAAATTAAGTTGGTCGCGGGGGAATCACATTTTGCTGCGTTCAGCGACGGATTGGTGATCTGATTTTCAAGCGACCCGGTATAACAACGGAGTAAAGTTACCGGTTGCCGATCAAGCCAATCGGTCAGGGAGGCAATCCGTTGTTGAGCACCTGTTTGACGATTCCAGAACGGGACATCGGAAACCAATAGAACCAAAGGTCGCTGGCTTGCCAGTGGATGATTGGGGTGTTGGTTCTCGATCTTCGCAAACGCCGACGGCACTCTTTGCTTGCGGTGCTTTGATTGCGAAATCGCCCGCTCGGTTCGCTGTTGATATCCCACTGATTCGCCGCGGGCAATGCTGGCTCGAATCAGATGAGAAACCCATTCATCTGAAGTAGATCGGTGTTGCTTGAATAAAAAACAAAGTTGATTAAACAATGCGACTCGACGGGCATGCCCCGACGATTTCATCGTCGGTTTTCCCTTTTTCAGATTGGCGATTCCTTGGCCCACAAAGTAACGACTTACATAGTCGGGTGTGGCCCGGTCATCGGGGATCAAATGCTCTACTTTGGCTTGCGGAACCCAAATCCCATGATGCCCCGCCGCATTCAAACGGGCCATCATCTCGATCTCATCGTCACCCAACATGCCGGCTTGAGATCTACCTAGACTCACGTTGAAACGATATTGTTTTTGAACTGCGGTGCGAACCGCAAAGTTGGCTCCAAAAGGAAATTGCCCGGGTGACAGCCGAAACGGATCATCGCCCAGGTCGCGAGTGGCATAAACGGGATGACATTTGCCCCACGTTTCAGCCAACCAACGCGGTTGCGGTGATAAGAAACGGGGCGCGATCTTGCCACCGAAATAAGCGGCTGCCGAGTTAGCTTGAGCGGCGGCCACATAAGCCGCCAGCCAATTCGAATCGACCCAAACGTCATTATCAGTCCAAAGGATTAACTCTCCCTGCGCGACTTCGATCGCTGCATTGCGACTGCGCGAATGACCCGGGATCGGCTGATAGATCGCTCGAATCGGTAAATCATTATAAAACTGATCGATCGTTGCCGCCGTCGCATCCGTCGACGCATTGTCCACAACGATCAACTCCCAATCGACTCCGGTAGGAATCGTCAATCGCTTCAGTCGCTGAAGCGTCTGGAACAATAGGTCGGAACGGTTCCAGGTACAGATTGCAACTGAGACCTTCATTCCAATGATGCCAGAAATTGATACATGCGACTTTCTAACTCCTCAAATCGGGAACCAAAAGCGTCGGAAAAAGCCTGCAGTCGTTGAGCGCTGGTATAGTCCGCAAAATCTTTTCTCTGGCCATCAGTCGACAGAAACGCAAAATATTGTTGAGGCATTTTTTCACTTAAGTAAAACGTCAATCCCCAAGCTAACGCATATGCCGCTTGAGGATCAGTTCGAAATAGTTCGTCACTCGAAATCAACTGAATTAACTTCCCTTCGACTTTATCACTTCTGATCAAGAATTGCAATTCTTTTAATCGAGGCTGATTGATCCGATCACGCAGGCGAGTGAAATGTGCGCTGTTGTTGATTCCATGCGCTTCAAACAACATCGCTAACCCCTCGCTGATCCAGCGGGGCAAAGGCGAAAATCGCGAGTGCAACCCCGTATTAAAAGCGACTTGATGCGCCGCTTCATGAATGATCGTGCTGGCCGAATCAAGCCAAGCCGAATTTTCGCCGCTCCCCTGCTGATAGGTGATGATTCGATTGCTTTTAGGAGAATAGTAACCCAGAATTTGAGAGTCGTAATATTGATACCGGACCAAGAAACGGTCGAACTCTTTTCGCGTCTTCAACACCACAGCAATCATCGGGAATTCAGGAGTCTGCAGATTAAATTGGCGACTGCTAAAGTAATGCCGAAACCTCGTATACAAATTTTCAAAAGGTTGAGCCCAGACCTGATGATGCCCGTGAGGATGCACCACGATAAAATGGCGTGTCACGGATATCTGATACTTTCCGCCGAACTCCCGATTGAGTTGCTGCCTCAAATCCTCGACAGAAAACGGGCGGAAGTCGGTATCGATCACTTGGTAATCTCGATCGGAGGCAACGGGCAGAATCGCCATCCGACCGTCTCGTCGCAAAACCGCCATCTCTTGGCCATCCCAAGCCAAGGGGCGGCCAACATAGTTTTTACCTCGATATTCGACTTGAACGGTTTGAGCCCTCAACCCATCGTCATTATTCGAAAGTAACAGCGAAGTCATCCAGGCCAAGCCGAGGAGGGGAAAAGTAAAAATGGAGCCAGTTTTCATGTCCTGATGTTGGTTTGAGGCCATTTAAGAACGGGGCGGAATCGGCAGAAAAAGGAAGCGGAACCCTGGAAGGCGAGTCCATGCTCGCCGGAGAGGGTCTCCCTCATTTTCAAATCCAATGAATCAATGGAAAATTTGCTTGCAGTGCAAGGTTGCTTGCAGTGCAAGGTTACTTTCCAATATTCACTTGCGCCTTTTCCAACCGGCCACTCATCAAGATTTAATCCACATTTCTCCCTTGACCGAATCGTTATAATTAGAAAGATCGATAGCTTACGCGCTGTTGCGGCGTCGGACAACCAATTCAGGTTGAAGCAATGGATCAGGCGATGATTTGAACATCCCGGAAAATTTCCCAGCAGGAAATTCAGACAGATAGCTATTTCCCCAATCGATGTCATACGCATCGGCACTCTCTGCCTGATAGGGATCTGCATCGGTATCGATGCTCGCCACAAAAGGTTCGCCGTTGCTGATCGCAGCATCCGAATTAATCGACCGCGGGTTTTCAAAATCGGACAATGATCCAAACAATCGTGTCCAAGCGCAACTGAAGGAAGCGCCAATAAACAGCACGATCCCAGTCAAATAAACCCATACCAACAAAACCACCAATGAGCCGGCGGCCCCGTAAACCTCGTTGGCTGTCGACAGTCTCAAATACAGGTCAATCAATGAACGGCTGATAACCAATAACCCAGCCGTCAAACCGGCAGCGGGCCAAACATCGCTCCACTCCATTTTATGCATGGGAAAGTACCAAAACATCAATGACAGCACAAACGGAATCAAAAGAAATGACAATCCTTGGTCGGCCAACAAGAGATAACTGGAAAGACCCGGAAAACTTCCCTCCAGCCATCGATTCAGATAAGTTAGCGCGGTGCCTAAGCCCAGCGATCCAACCAGCAACGCACCTACCGAAATCACCATCGCCATGCCGACCAATTGACGTCTCAGATTAAATCGAACGCTCCGCCGCACGTGATAAGGGACATCCCAAATGTCGTTGAACGTATCGAACAGTTGTCCGAATACACCCGATGCCGCGAACAGCAGAATCGCCAGACTTATTCCACTGGCGACAATGCAACTGGTGGTTGATGCTGTGTTGGCCAGTAATTCGCCAATGGTATGAGCAATTTCCGGGTTGGCGTACTCGGAGACATTGGTCACAATTTCCTGATTGACTTGTTCGGTACAGAAAAACAGACTGGCCACCGCGATCGCAATCATCAGCATTGGTGCCAAGGAGAGCATCATATAATAAGTCATCGCCGCAGCGTTGCGGGGCACGTTGGATCGGCAGAAAACATCATAGGTTTTCCTCAGCAGCAGCCAACCTCGTTCTACGATATTTAATCGATAATCCGTTTTGATGCCGTAAATCGATTTTAACATCCTGATCCTCAAACTGTCCCTTCCGCGGTCGGGTGACAAGGCAATATACGGCGATGGGCCCGCAGCACCCTCCACCGTGAATAATCATTCGTACCATTTGAGTGGTATGAAGTTGGCTGTGTGAAGTCGGCAATTAAAATAAGTCTCGAGTATCCAGCAAGCATCGATTCGGCTGTGCTCAGCCAACCAGATAATCCCGCCGACGCAACGCACCACCGGTTTCGACTGGAGTTTAGAAGCAGACTGCAGTTGACAACAGAGCAACCTGCGTGCTAGCAGTCGGCGCCATTTCTGTTTGCGAAGTGCCGTCCAGCAAACAACCCCGACGGCGTTTAGAAATTCTGTTTCGAGATGAATTCGCCACCGTCGCGCGTCGAGAGAGAGCGCCAGACGATCAAGTCGATCGAATCGGATGTGAATCTTGCGGAACCATCCATCATGGCGGAATTCACCCCGCCTGCGTGGTAACTGCGCGATGTGATGGCGGCATAGGTGGCAATCGTATCGGTCAAACCACCGATCCCTTCCTGCCGGTTAGTCCAATCGACATCGTAAACCTGGCCGTCGCCGGCCGTAAACAACACCTTGGTGTTCGGGACAAACGTCGCCGTGAAACCCGCCTGATGAACGCGGCCATCGACCCATTCGGTATGCCCCGAATTGACCAGCAAGTTACCACCCAGCCCGACCACATCTTCCCAGCTATCGGGAGTTGTCAGCGGCGCCGCCAAATTGGCGTTCCGCAGATACGGATTATAGGCTTTCACCTCTGAGTACATTAACGTCTGACTGGTCCCATCCACAAACGAAGCCATGCGAGTCGATTCATTCGTCACTTTCGCGCCTTGTCCTCCGGTCCGTGTATTGGGGTCATAGATGAACCAGGGACCCGCGTTCCAGCCGTAGTTGATCGGGTAATGGACAATCGATGCGGTGACTCGCGCCCGATCATTGGGTTCGCTGGGGCAGAGGTAAGTGGGGATGCGGAACGACGCAATATCCTCCATTTCCCCATTGATGGCCACTTGAGGATGTTCCCGATAACCGAAATTGAAGTCGATTTCTGACGCTAAATTGACCTGTTCGATGAACGGGAGGATCAAGACCTGAGCCGACCACGGGCTGCGGGGCACATCCGGCGCCAACGGACTACCGGTGGCATCAATCGTGGGGAACAGTGAGCTTGGAGGGAGCCGCCGAAAGCTGCTCTCATAGTTGTGAGTGGCGAGTGCGATTTGCCTTAAATTATTGGCACAACTCATGCGCCGCGCCGCCTCGCGAACCATTTGAACGGCCGGCAACAGCAACGCCACCAAGATGCCGATGATGGCGATTACGACCAACAACTCGATCAAGGTAAACCCCCTCTTGGTGGGTCTGTCAAGTGAGTAGCCGTCCAAGTTCCGTGGCCGACCGGCGACCATATCAAATACGCTTAAAGTCACCATGTGGAATTTCTCCTTCTAACAACCAGAGTCTAAGTGAGCGCCCGCAACAAAGCTTCGGGGCGCGACAATCGAGCGTGGCTGGCTGAAGGAATCATTTCGTTCGGTTGAATCCGATCGCAAACTTCCGGTGGCTTGCTTCGCTATTCATACCGGCCTCAATCAGCAGTTGCAATTGAGACTCAGTATCAATTCGAATTCACATCGTACAACGGGGAACTCGACTTGACAAGCGGACGAAGCGACCTTTCGATAACTTTTAGGGATGAAGGGCCAAAGAAAGGGCCAAAGAAAGAGGGCCAAAGAAAGGACAGAGGGCCAAAGAAAGAGGGCCAAAGAAAGGACAGGCATAATTACCGGCAGGCATAATTGCCCTACTAATTCTGCCAGGGGGCCGACAAGCACTGACAAGCACTAAAAGAAGCACTAAAAGGACAGGCATAATTGCCCACTATATCGTCGCTAGGCGGAAACCAAAGCCTTCTGGGTTATGTCGCCTATTCGGACCCGCGAAGACGCTCCCCAATGATTTGGTTCACGTACCCGATGATTTCACTTTCGTATTTTAATGGATCGTAACCCTAAAAGTAACCCTAAAAGGACAGGCATAATTGCCCAGCAATGGCGGATGTCACCCCATCTCTTCGATTCGCCAAAGCAAGGACAGGCCAGTTAAAGGCCTGGCAGTTTAAAGCCCCGATTCGGCGACATCACGACTCGACGGAGGGAAATCGCGAAAATGTGAGATTGTATTTGGGCTGTTCAGCTTATGATTCGATCCAGCCACCACCTAAGACGCGGTCACCCTCATACAGAACAACCGCTTGGCCGGGAGCGACACCCATTTGCGGATGTTCGAAGGTGACTGAAAAACGCCCATCGGCCAAGCGGCAAGCGGTGGCCGGTTCAGCGGAACTGTTGTAGCGAATTTGTGCCAGGCAGTTGAAGGGCAAATCAATTTGCGGAGGGGATTCGATCAACCAGTTAACTCGATCGGCCGTCAATTCGCTCCGCCCCAATTCTGCCAAGGGGCCGATCACTACGCGGCGACTGATCGGGTCGATGCGAGTCACAAAGTAGGGGTCGCCCATCGCCACTCCCAACCCTTTGCGTTGGCCGATAGTGAATCGTTCGATGCCGGGGTGGTGGCCGACGACGCGCCCATCGCTGGTGACGATCTCCCCGGCCAATTCCCCTCCGGCATCATCGATTTGATCCCCTCGCCGCTGACGGACAAATTCATCATGTTTACCGGACGCTACAAAGCAGATTTCCTGGCTGTCTTTTTTCTGAGCGACGTTCAATCCCAATTGGCCGGCGATTTGACGAATTGTGGGTTTATCATAACCGCCCACGGGGAGCAACATCCGTTGTAAGTAGGCTCTTTTGATTCCAAACAGGACATAAGACTGATCCTTGGAGCGATCCACGCCGCGGATCAACTGCAGTTCATCACGGTCCCGATCGAGTTGAGCATAATGGCCGGTTGCCAGAAATTCGGCCCCCACGCTATCGGCATAATCGAACAATTTACCAAATTTAATTTTATTGTTGCACATCACGCAGGGGTTGGGCGTCCGACCGCGGCTATATTCGTCGACGAAGTAGTCGATAATACCTCCAAACTCCGCTTCCAAGTTCAGTGCATAGAACGGAATCCCCAAACGTTGGGCGACTCGACGGCCATCTTCGGCGTCGGACGCACTGCAGCAGCCTTGTTTATGGTCGCTGCGGTTTTGTAAGATCGGCAGCAAGGGGGAACTTTCCAGCTTTCCGTCGACCGCGCAGGCCGTTACCGCTTTTTCCCCATGACGCATAAAGACGCCAATGACTTCATGCCCTTGCTCGAGCAACAAATGGGCCGCGACACTTGAATCAACTCCGCCGGACATTGCCAGCACGACTCTGGACACTTAATAACCTCTCTTTTGAAAATTTATTCGCCCGCGAATGAACGAAATCTAAGATCAATTGTTGGAACTTGCCGCCTGTCCCGTACTCGAAACGGCGGAATCTGCTATGTTTATAGCGGGGTGAGACCCTTTGATTGTCAATTAAAGATTCTTTATTCAAGAACATGCCGGTTTAGGGGTCTGCCCCCTCTATCAACATGGCCCCGCATCCCACGATTGGGAAACTTCCATTGGGCATTTCCATTGGGAAACTCACATTATATCCGACCGGTACCGTATGACACAACGCAAAGACATCCGTAATCTAGTAATTATTGCCCACGTTGACCATGGAAAAACGACTTTAGTCGATTGCTTGCTGCGACAGAGCGGCCAATTTCGCGAATCTCAACTGGCCGGAGAACGAATTTTGGACTCGGGCGATATTGAAAAAGAGCGTGGGATTACGATTTTGGCCAAGAACATTGCGATGCCCTACCGGGGTGTCAAGATCAACATCATTGACACCCCTGGTCACGCTGATTTCGGCGGGGAAGTCGAACGGGTATTGCAGATGGCCGATGGTGCGTTGCTGTTGGTCGATGCGGCCGAGGGCCCGATGCCGCAGACGCGGTTCGTGCTGGGCAAGGCGTTGGAGGTTGGCCTGCGACCAATCGTCGTGATCAACAAAGTCGATCGCCCCGATGCTCGTATCGCCGAAGTGGTCGATGAAGCGATGGAGCTGATCCTGGAATTGGGGGGCGAAGATTTTTTGGATAACTTTGTCTACATTTACGCCTCGGCCAGAGATGGCTATTCCAGTCATGATCCACTGGCCCGATCAGGAAACATGGAGCCGTTGCTCGATTTGGTGGTGGAGCACGTACCGCCGCCGTCAATTGAGCCGGGTAATTTTCGGATGCTGGTCACGACAATGGATTGGTCGGAATATGTTGGGCGGATCGCCATTGGCAAGATTCGCAGTGGCGTTCTCAAGAAAGGCCAATCAGTCAACGTGATCGGTGCCGAGGGGACCAAGGTCAGCAAGATCGCGGCTGTCAATGTGTTTGACAAACTGGGACAGATCGAAGTCGAACGGGCCGAAGCGGGTGAAGTCGTGGCCTTGATCGGATTGGAGAGTGTAGAAATTGGCGATACCGTCAGCGAGCTTTCCTTCAAGGAAGCGTTGCCTCGAATCTCTGTCGACGAACCAACGCTGGAAATGATTTTTTCTATCAACAGCTCTCCCCTGGCCGGAAAGGATGGCAAGTACGTCACCAGCCGCCAATTGCGAGAGCGATTGACGAAAGAACTGGAACGCAACGTGGCGCTTCGAGTCCGTCCGATGGACTCCGGCGATGCGTTTGCTGTCGCCGGGCGCGGCATCTTGCATTTGGCGGTATTGATCGAGACCATGCGCCGCGAAGGATTTGAGCTGTCCGTGGGTAAACCCCAAGTGGTTACCAAAATTATTGATGGACAAAAACACGAACCCTTCGAGACTTTGGTAGTCGAAGTCCCCAACGAAAAGTTCGGTGCCGTCATGGAGATGGTCGGCAATCGGCGAGGCGATTTGATCGAGATGAATGCGCGTGGCCAATATACACTGGCTCGGTTCGTAATTCCCTCACGAGGTCTGATCGGTTTGCGTACCAGAATGCTCAATGCGACCCAGGGAACCGCGATCATCAACCACCGATTTCTGGAGTTTCGCCCTGTCGAAGGGGATATTCCCCAACGCGGCAATGGGGTGATGATTTCGATGGTGCCAGGCAAGGTCGTCGGATTCGCCCTGTTTAGTTTACAGGCCCGAGCCGAAATGTTCGTCTCGCCCGGAGACCAGGTTTATGAAGGAATGATCGTTGGCGAAAACTCCCGCGGGAATGATTTGACGGTCAATCCAACCAAAGAGAAGCAATTAACCAACATGCGGGCCTCGGGAAGCGACGAAAATATATTGCTCAAACCACCGCGGAAATTTTCCCTGGAAGCATCGCTGGAATATGTAGAAGATGACGAATTGGTCGAAATTACCCCTTCCCAAATTCGGCTGCGAAAAATCTTGCTTTCCGAAAACGAAAGAAAACGAGCTGGACGCACCGTCGCGCGATAACGGACAATGGCGAACGTGATCGATTCGCTTTTGTCAACGCTAAAAATATGGGTTCACTATGGGTTCACTGTAACGGAAGTCGTCAAGAGTTTCGATCATTTTCATAGCTTTCTCTGACGCCTCAAAAGTCTTGACGACTTCCGCTACGAAAAAATCAACAAGCCGTTGTCGACTTCCGCTACCACTAAATCAACAATCCGCCAGGAGATCGTCCGGCTTAAAGCTCCTGGCTTGTCCAGGAGATATTTCCGTTTCTGGCTAAACAGGCCGTGTCCTCACGGTGTCCTCAACTTGGCGGTAATGCCACCGGCTTGACCGGCGGATACTTCCGTTTCGAGCTGTTCCTACCGATTCCGCACACCCAAAGCCGGACGATCTCTTTATCCGTCAGGGATCCAACTTGAGACTGCCATCGTGGGGCCAGAACAATTGGGGCAATTGTTCTACACTCGACTGCCCTTCCTCAATTTCACTTAGCTTCACTCCAGTTGAAATCCTGCCGCAAATTACAAAAACGACAACCACGTGAAATGCATCGGATCCTTGCGATGCATCGGCGCGGTACTCTCTGTGACTCGGTGTTTCAAACCAATTCTCGCCATCACCACCAGCACGCTGCCGAAGCAGTTTTTCAATTTAAGATCCTATCAACTCGTCCATTCTTGTCATATTCGCTCGTTTGAAAAAATAGGGTTAAAATTAAAAAACAATCGATTTAGGGGGTTGACACACGTCGATTAAGTGCAAAAATCGGCAACACCACGAACAGGTTGGTGTTGAGAACCATCATTTGAGTCTTGAACTCAGCCTGTTAGTAACTCCTTGAAACCGATTTTCATTGAATCTGTTTTTTTGACTTTGTCACCACTTTGTCAATGTAACCGAAAGACCGTCATGGATACTTCGGCGAGTAAAATCGAAAACGGCCAACGTCCAACGTCCAACGTCCAACGGCCAACGGGTCGATAGCGCGCGGGACTTGCGAACCGGCAGAACGTTTGCAGCAAGCTGGTCTGGCTGGCTCAGCCAACACCCGCCCCACCCAGGTCGTAGCTACGGGCTCAGCCGTCGGCAAGCTAACTGGTGCCAACTCAGCCGCGACCGATCCAACGATCTTAGCCGCCACCGATCCAACGATATTAGCTGCCAGCGATCAAACGATATTAGCCGCCACCGATCCAGGGATCTCAGCGGCCAGCGATCCGGAGATTCCCTCTGCCCAAGAGTCAAGCGACACGTTGGCGGGTTCAGTATTTTCGGCCCGTCGGATTGTTTTTACGCTGATCGCGGGTTTGCTGTTGTTCACGGCGATCGCCAAGTTGTCGATGCTGCTGACGGATCCCTTTGCCGATGTCCGAGTCGGCATCTCCAAAGAGATTCTCTGGTTCAGCGTACTGTTTGAATTTGGCTTGGCGTTTCTGAATCTTCGCCTGAAAGATATCAACGTGCTGGCATTCATCAATACGGTCGTCTTTGCCAGTTTTGGCCTCTTCGCGGGCACTCGCTGGCTGCTGGGGTATGGATCGTGTGGATGTTCCGGGAATCTGGAACTCCCCGTTTGGGTCTTTATCTTAATCGACGGACTAATCGTCGCCTGGTTTATGAGAACGCAAGTTACGCGTTATCGGGTGCTGGCTGGATACAGCCAGTTGATGAGATTGTGGAACGCTTGGTCGCCTGAAAATCGCGGACGCTGGGCGGGTGGAGCGATGATGGTTGGCTTGATGTTTGGAATGCAATTACCAATCGCGGCACCGCTGCGAGCGATGATGTTTGGGGAAGATGTAATTCAGGCGATCGTCAAAATCGACGATGATCTGGTGCTCGATCAACAACAAACGGGTCAAGTCGAATTGGTCAATCGATCGTTTAAGCCCGCGAAAATCGTCGGTTTGGCCAATTCATGTCGCTGTTTTGACATCGAAGAAGACCCGATTTCACAAACCATCCCGGCCAATGGTCGCTTAATGCTCCCCTTGGTCATCCAACCGAACAAGCTCGGCCCGCTTCATCAGCGAGTCGAATTGTACCTAGGTCATCCAAAGTTTTTTCGGATGAAGTTAAATGTTGTTGATTTTGTAAAAGGAGAGTGCGATGTTAAGAGATTTGTTTAATTTTTTTGCAATGGGGCTGATTGCTATCAGCGCTATTGGGTTGATTCAAAATCTGGAGGCATCCAGGAACCATGCGGAAGCCCAGATCAATGTTGGTGTTGAAGAGCGCTGGGGGGTTTGTGGGGGAAACTTCAATGTCTGTACTGAATGCGTACCAGGAACACCTGTATCAACTGTTGGGGGATGGATAATCTCGGGCGGATCTGCGGGCTGCACTGTGCCCGCTGCTTACAATGACGATTGTGTAGGTTGGTTTGGCACCTGTACCTGGCAAGATTATAAATGTGGTTTCATCCGCATTCCTGTCTTAAAATTTCCGAATGGTCAAACAAATCCTCCAGTAACAGAGTGCGACACCGATGGGACGAGCAATCCGTGCCAAGCAGGGTGCTGATTGTTGATACGTTTTTCTTAGAGATCAGTGCGACAAGGTCTTTTAAGTATAGTCGTCTGACAATCGTTTTCGCTTTGCTCTTCCCATGGATTTGTTCCGCATGGTTGAAGTCAATGTTGAGTTCGAATTTTTGGACTAATGTTTAAAAGCCTATCGGAGTGGGCCGAGGTGTTGGTTGTTGCTTCGGCTCGCTCCATTTTAGTATCTTAGAAGGGGGTAAGCTTCGTCCCCAGCAGAGCTAAGCTCCCATTCAGGTAAAGTTATTTTCAAGGAGTTATCGCTTGATCATCAGAGGGTCTGAATTTTTATCGACCAAGCCTGTTCAATTCGATTGCTAAGATCGTAATGAGTCTCGGCTTCTTTCGTGGAAAGCAGGGGGCAATTTCAGCCGCAATCAGCTACGATAATTTTCGTGTCGAGTTTTTTCCCGTTCCAGTTCAGTTTAAATTGTTTGAGAGGTTAAAATGTCATTTGCTCGGACGTCTTACTTACTGTTGGGGATTCTGGCTGGTTTGAGTATCGCTTCAAATGCAATTGGTCAGGTGACGTTTGAAGATTTGGAATCTGGGTTCCGAGAGAATTTTAGGCAACTGATAGATTCCGGAATTGAAATGGAGTGGGTTGCCAAGGCGGAATTAGGAGAAAAGGAGTCAAAACCTACTCCGGAATTTGTGACTGCGTTAAGGAAAGCGGCAAAGCAGCTCTCGGAAGACGATACGGGTGGTCGTCAGTTACTGGAGATGGTTGCCGCGAGAGATCCGGCAAAGAGTCTTGAGTCATCTTATGAAGTTAAATACGGTCACTTCGGTTTACTGGTAACACCCAACGGTCAACAGTTCCGTTTCATAAAGGGAAGAGACGTCGATTTTGGCGTTGTTGCCGATTCGGTATTTTTAAGACCCAATCAAGGGCTTGCGACTGCGATCACCGTTCCTAAAAATGGGGAGTTTCTATCGATTGCGATTTCTCAGGGTGACCAAGCGAGTTATGAGAAGACTTTTTTAATAAATTTGCAACGTGGATATACGAGGCAACAATCTGGACTTGGGCCTCTGCCGCTTGAGTTGTGGGACTCCGCAAGTGTTCAATCACCTATCGAATTAGTTTATCCGTTGGTTCCGAATGATTCGCGACTCTCCGCCGAGATTAGCGTCCAATTAGATGGCAATATAGCGATTGTGG
>JBGTHU010000281.1:0-5215 GCA_041745975.1 Mariniblastus sp. | reverse complement strand
CTGTGGATGCGATTGCTCAGCCAGAACATCGCCCACCGAGCCAACCGGACAGATTACCAAAATCTGGCAACCCCTCCCGGACGACCCTCGCGGACGACCCTCGCGGACGACCTCGCTCTCGCGGACGCCCCCTCCCAAAATCTGGCAACCCCTCGCGGACGACCGCTCGCGGACGACCTCGCTACCTCGCGGACGACCTCGCGCCTCGCGCCTCGCGGACGACCTCGCGCTCGCGGACGACCTCGCGGACGACCCTCGCCTTGCGGACGACCGACCGCTCTAAAATGGAAAAAGTCGATCTAAGGGTGATCGACGAACAGACTGCTCCCCTGATTGTCGATGATCGATTGTCCATTCGTTCGGTTTAGTTTTTCATCATAGTGATCGTTTCCAGATCGGTCAAAAAATATTCCTAAACTATCTTGGTCACCCTTACCTAGTCCACTTCCCGCGACGTAACGATCATCGCCATCAAAATTTGCAAAGACACCTAGTGAGCCATGGTCGGCGACCCCCAATCCAGACGTTTGTTGCAAGTCGTATCGATCGTTTTGAATTCCTCCGTCAATGCACATAAAGACGCTGTGATCCCAAGCGCAGCCGCCGTGGTAGGTCGGTCCTGTCGATTGATAATGATCACTGCCGTCGTAGTCAATCGCCAGTCCGATCGCTTGATGAGCTCCCGCGCCGTTCCCGTAACGCGCCGTCCGATATTCGTCATTTCCGGCAACATCGAGCTTAAGTCCCGCGCCAAAATAGTAACCGCAACCGAGTGAAAAATTGGATGACTCGTAAATATCATCTCCCTCGATATCAATCAGAACACCCAATCCTCCTGCCAATTGTGCCAGACGGAATTCTTGTTGTTCTTCGGTGAGCCAGGGATAGAAACGCCTTCCAATACCGATTCCCAATCCCCATCCCTCGTACTGAAAATTCGGATCACCGGGTTTCGCGTTTGGAGCGTCGGACTGGTTGTAGCCTGAACCATAACGAAAACCACAGCGATAATGATCATCGCCCGCGAGGTCAATGACAACTCCGATTCCCAATGGACCACCGACCCCAATGGAATAAATGTCGCCTTGATAGTGGTCGTCTCCTAAGCCGCCGAAAACTAAACCCATTCCGGCCATGGCCGCACCGATCGTCCAGCGACTTCCTGTGAACTGGCCGTTGCCTTGCCGTTTCTGAAGAACCCCAATGCCGGCGAAACCAGTCCCACCCGATCCGTCCGCGAGAGTCCAGGTGTCATTTCCGTCGCAATCAACTAACATCCCGACACCGAGCCTGCCGGTGGCCATTCCAAAGGTGTGGCTGGTGTAAGTATCATCTCCTCCAACATCGACAACCAAAGAAACGCCAATCTCCAAATCGTTGGCTGCCACCATCCCCCGATACGTGTCATTCCCTCCAATATCGATCAGGACAGCGACTGGCCGATCTAGCCGATAGGAATTGTCATCAGGACCGCCGATGATGATCCAGCCATGCTCGGTTTCCTCAGCCCAAACCAATGAGCCGCTGATCCAATCGTATTCCGTATCCAAAACGGGTTGTTGTTTGGCGAGTATAGTCAGTTGCTTCAGCCAGGATTCTTCCGTGAGTCGAGACAACGATTTGGCGGCTGCGGCCATCTTTGCCCAGTCGATATGCTCGGCCGCGAGCGTAAAAAATTGCAAATCCGCCAGCAAACTTTCATAACGGTCCTCCTGACAGGCAGTTTGAGCCGAGAAATTTGTGACTAAATGACCCGCTTGTAGCAACATGAACGCTCGTTGCTCGTCCGTTAGATCCTGCAAGGCCTCGTTGCGCAGTCGAGCGCTATCTTGTAGCACGTCACGAATCCTCTGCAACGCGTTTTGCCAAGATTGCGAATGGTGAGGAATATCTTCACTAGAAATTGGTTCGATATTGATCGCCGTTCCGAGGGCGTCGATCGCGTTGGCGATGGGCCACTCCGATTGGACGGCGCGAATTGCATCAACCCCAAGTTTCTCCAAGCCAGTCATTCCATCCCAAGGTTGATGAAACGTGGCCTGGACGAGTTTCAGCTTGAAACTGGCGGGGAAATGTTCAGTCCCAGCCAATCTCTGCAGTACTTTTTCGTAGGCGTTTGCCGAGTGCTCTTGGATGAGTGGCTGGATCAAGTCTTCCACCTGGGGCACAAGCGGCTCCTGTGAGTGGACTGCAGTCGCGGCAAAAATTGCCGCAGATACGCTTATACAAAATCTCAATAACATCCTATCACCTTCGGGTAGCGAATGTTCTCATACTTTATGTCATTCTTTTGTTTGAAAATGCGGGTGTCGCCGGATCCATTTCCTGAATCCTCCATTTACCATTGCGGAGATCCAAGGTAATAGCCTTGAATAAAATCGGCGGCTTAATTCACTTCAAAGCTGCTGCGTCGAACGAACGCATAAAACGCAACCAATATTCCCAACAGAGTCGCTGCAGAGCTTGCTGGGCATCCAGTGTTGAGCCTCGTTCTTTCCTACTGAACGTGTACCGGAAGACAAATTGTAACGGGTCGATACGAGCGATGCCAGTCGGAATCTACAAATCAATCTGTTCTTTCTTACAAGCAAGGAGCACAAATCCCGCCAGCAACAATGCCCGCAGGCTTCGGAATTGGGCCGCTGAAGGAGCGAGAATGGCAACCAATTAATGCGAACGCAGGTGCGGAGTTCGCTGGACGACAAAGAAAACAGTTTGACAGCTGCCTTGGGAGTGTTATCGACCCATTTTATAATGCGGTATCACTGAATTACAAACCCGATACCGAGGTCGGGTCGGTCAAGAAATCTTGGCCTCGGAGCTCTCCTGCCGCGGTGCGGCGGTTCCACTCGGCTGCAAATCCTCTAAATTGGTAATAAAATGAAGCCCCTATCTGCATTATCCTTTGTCTGGCTAGTTTGCCTCCTGGCGATTGAATTCGCCCCTTCGACGGCAAATGCCGACGATCCGGTGTGGAACCAATGGCGGGGGCCAAATCGGAATGGAGTATGGCCTGGGGATTTGCCCGTGTCTCTGGGCTCGCTGGAACTGGCCTGGGAAAAGCCGCTCCAACCGTCCTACAGTGGGCCCGTCACCGATGGCAAATTCGTCTACACGACTGAAACCGTTGACCAGTCTTTCGAACGCGTAACGGCCTACGACTTGGAAACTGGTGACATGAAATGGACCTCGCAGTGGGATGGAGCCATCACCGTTCCCCCTTACGCGCTGGCGAATGGGTCCTGGATCAAATCGACTCCAGCCCTGGCGGAGGATTCACTGGTTGTATTGGGGATGCGGGACGAAGTCGTCTGCTTGGAACCCTCAACCGGCGAAATCCGGTGGCAGGCGGATCTTGCCGAACGTTTCCAAAATCGTCGTCCACCGTTCGGTGGAGTCTGTTCGCCGTTGATCGACCAAGGCGCAATCTACGTGATGGCCGGGGGTGCTACGGTCAAACTGTCGCTGGCCGATGGCAGTACGCTCTGGAGGACGTTGGACGATGAAGGGGAAGATGACGACGCCTTGAGTAGTCCCGTTATCGAGACGCTCGACGGAAAACGGCAACTGGTCGTTCAAACGCGAACAAGGTTGTGCGGCGTCGATTTGGCAACGGGTTCTCTACTGTGGTCTGCACGTATCGAGTCCTATCGGAACTCGAACATCCTGACGCCAACCGTGATCGGAAATCGAGTTTTTACGGCGGCACAGCGAGGGCGATCGCAGTGCTTTACCATCAGTCAAGAAAATGCGGAATGGTCTTGCGAAGAGATCTGGACTCAGAAAACCCAAGCGTACATGTCGTCCCCCGTCTCGGACGGGGAAACCATCTTTGTGCATTCCAGTAATGAGCGATTACTGGCACTGGATGCAGCGACGGGTGAAATCCTTTGGACGGGAACTCCGCTGGGTAAATACCAAAGTTTGGTTCGCAATGACAAAATCTTGCTTGCTTTAAAAAATGATGGCGAGTTGCTGGCGATTGAACTCAATCGAGGCGACTTGGTCATCGTCGATAAGCGGAAGGTAGCCACAGATGCTTGGGCGTACCTGGGTGTCATCGATGGAGGCCTCCTCGTCCGCGATTTGAACGCCCTGAAGGTCTATCGATACCCAAAGGGATCTTAGGTTGGGTAGTTAGGTAGGTAGATTGGATTCGAATCAACAGAGTACAGGGCAACGCACCAAGACATCCGGCCCCATCCTGCACTCCTCGCTTCAGGTGACTACCCCTCTCAACGTCGTAACACAACAAATAAGTTTCGGTGGCATCGGTATGGAGGGTCGGTCCACACCGACGGGGCTGACTTAGAGAACCGACAATGCGAAACCAACCCATAGCATATGGAAGGCCCGACCGGTCCAGGTCTAGAAAAAGGTTCGAAGGGGATGTGATTCCTGCAACTGAACTGAGGGCATTCGGCTTAATCAACGCACTGCCAATCGAACGTGAATCTCTTGCACAACATTTTTGGAAAAATGTTTGATGTGCCAAAATCGTTGAGAGTCAGGGTTTTCCAGCGTTTTCCTCGATATCGACGGACGGAAGGCCGAAAGGAAGGAAGAAAGGAAGGCAGAAAGAACGGCAGGAAAGAAATTTTGTTTGACGGATGCTTGCTAATCGCTTATCCTTAAACGAGATTTACGGAATTCGAAACGTGAACGGTTACGTCAAAAGGTACTGCCATGCGATGGTTATCGACGAGTGTTTTTCTGCTTCTCTGCTTGGCAGTTCCAGCTTCGAGCTGGTCCCAAGCACCCGATATCGATCAGTTTCTGATGGATGGCCGGCTCGCGGATGGTTCCGCGGCGCTGGCGAAACATCTGGAAGCAAACCCCAACGATGATCGGGCTCGCTTTGGTTTGGGCATCACTCAGTTTCTGCAAGCCTATGAGCATGTGGGGCAAAGCCTTTATCGATATGGGTTGCGAACCGAGAGATCCTTCGTTCGTCCCGCTCCGCAGATTCGTGAACTTTGGCCCCAAAATCCAAAACCAGAGAAGATCGATTATGCCGCCGCCAGAAAGATTGTGCAAACTTTTGTCGATGATATGAATCGGGTGGAAGCCACGCTGGCGGTGGTGAAGGACGATCGGGTTAAGCTGCCCCTTCACATGGCACGCATCAAGATTGATCTCTTCGGTCTCGAGCGACCCGTAAGCGCTGGGTTCCTTTTCCAACAGTTTGGTATCGCGAATGTGCCGGCAGATCAAC
>JBGTHU010000280.1:0-5748 GCA_041745975.1 Mariniblastus sp. | reverse complement strand
AGCTCGATCTGTCTCCAGATCAAAGGTGGGCCAGGCAGCCGATTTACTGCGTCGACGATCTCGCCTCGATCCCCCTCGACGCCAGACGGAATCCGCATCCGATTGATGGAAAGGCGGGCAAACGCATGCTCGAACTGTGGGATTTCATACATATATTTTCGAGCAT
Organism: Mariniblastus sp.; assembly: GCA_041745975.1. Taxonomy (GTDB): domain Bacteria; phylum Planctomycetota; class Planctomycetia; order Pirellulales; family Pirellulaceae; genus Mariniblastus. Next base: position 5,582 of record JBGTHU010000280.1, on the reverse strand, counting down.
TATTCAACACATGCAGCGCATACCCATCCCCGGCAATCTGTTTGGATGCGGTGACGATATCGACCAATTGAGGTGTGAAGCGGCCGTCAATCAGGGATAGATTGCGAATGTACCGTAAAATCTGAGAAAGCAATTTGGTAGTGATCTTTCGCGCCCGATTTTTGTATTCGGTCTGATATGATTCACGCGAAGCGATCAGCAACTCCTTGACACCATCGATACTCAAATTGGCATCATTTTCGAGTTCACTGCGGGCTTGTTCGTATAGCCCGGTAATGAATGGCAACTCACCCATCATAAAATAGAGTGAACTGGAGTCAAGAATGTAGCTTTTTACCTTATCTACCGCTTCATCAACCGACTTGGTAATTCGGCGATCATGAAACGCTTGTCTGACCCAAGGCCATTCCAAAATGCCACAAACGAAAAGGACCCGTTGGTAATCAATGGAAAGTTCACGCAGGTTGACCGCCATGGTATTAACTCGATTTTGCCATTGAGTCGAATCCGGACGTTGGAGGCTGGGAAGAACTGCGGCAGCGTAGCGCTGGATGGGCATTTTTTTTAATGCGTAGGGGTCGGGCATTAAATTGCCATACGCTTCGAATTGAGCCGTTTCCATATCGACAAAATGAACTGGTAGATGATCCCCTAAGGCTGTGCGAATAGCAGCGATAACCGGTTGGCAGGGATCGATCGGCACATAGCTGGCCATCCGAAATGGTTGTTCAAAGTGGCTATCGCAATCGTCAATATCTTGACTGTGCGATTCAATATGGCTGACCGCACCCTCAACCGCAGCGGTTTGCACGCAAACAGACGGCAACGGCAAGTCCACCACATCCCGCTTTACCAATCCTGAAAATGAGGGGGGGAGCGGTACAGCCAGCGCATCGAAATTGTGTTTTAACATCAATCGCCGAACTTCCCAGGCGAAGTCACCACTTCCATGCACAACGGGTAGCGCGGTCACACGGGGGCCAATCGACAGAATCTCGTGAATCAAAACGGCACCTCGTCATCATTGCCGCGGGGTAAATTGCCGTCTCCACCAGAATCGTCGTCCTCGCCATCGTCATCATCGGTGCGATAGTCATCCAAATCATCAAACTCATCCATGTCTTCGTCATCGTAATCATCCAAATCAAAATCGGGATGCAAGGGGTCTCCCGAGGCGAAAAAGAAATCGCCCAACCCCAGCGGCAAGGTTTGGCCACCCAAAGTCTTTTGTCGTTGCTCAGCCAGACTCTGTAAGTCTCCAGCCTCTTCACCTAAGCACTTTTCCAAGGCTTCTCGCCAAGCTTGATCTACCGCCAGCGGATGATCTTTCTCTTGTTCCATTCGCTTCAGTGCATATCGTAACAAGTTGATCCCGTCACGGATCGAAAAATCCAATTTTAATTGATGCGAATTCTGTAGAAAATCAACAGTCATCTGTAGCATCTGATCGGAACAGAATGGCAGGTGATATTTCAAGATATTTTTTTCGTCTTCGCGGCTGGGGAATTTCAACAATAACGTCGGTTGTAGTCGACTGAGAATATAATCGGGAATTTCGAAAGTCGATTCGTCTTGATTCATGGTCACCGAGCAACGGAAATCGGGATGAGCATGAACGGTGATCCCGGCAATAATTGATTCGACGTAACGGCGATGATCCAATAGCGGTGCCAGCGAAGCCCATGATTTTTCGTTCATGCGATTCCCTTCATCCAAAATACAAACACCACCACGGATCATGGCAGTGACTAACGGGGATGCGTGATAGGCAATCTTTCCACTTTCAGCCAATACCGGCGTGATCAACAAATCCTCGGGACGGGTATCGGCAGTACATTGGTAGATATACAGTTCCTGTTGACGCTGACCGGCGGCCGCCATGGCCAAGGCGGTTTTGCCGATCCCCGGTGGTCCAATGAGACGGGGGCTGAGCGGTAAATCGGCTTGGTCTACCACAATCCAGCACGCCAACAGCTGTTTCAGAATTTCGTTTTGACCGATCCAATTACTCTCAAATTCATGGGGATCTGCCAACCTTAGTGAAATGCCATTTATCGTTTGCGTTTCGCTCATCCAAACTCCCAATAAAATTCGTAAGCTCTTTGTTTTGGTTCTTTCTGAAGGGGTAAACAAATCCCTGCACAATTCTTACCTTCAAGGCACTTAAATCGATAATTTAAGCATAGCAGAAAACAGAGCCACTAACAGGGTGCGTCGAGCCACCCCAAATGCCATGCTGCGTTGCGACGGCAGGTGGATTTGGTTCGCAGAGCGCAACCAGATTGACACTGGCTCGATTTGTCAAAGGCATCGTAAAAGCCGACTTTACGCACCCAGCTGCCACTCGCCCTAATCACTCGCCTCAATCGTTCTCCAAGAACTCTGTAATGGCTCGCGATAGTTCCTTGCGTATGATTTGGATCTGATTTCGATTGCGAATTTTATTTCCCGATCCATCGGTTACGTAAAACACATCAATGATTTGATGGGCATAGGTCGAAATCCGGGCGTAGGTGATATCTAATCCCAAGGCATAGATGGATTTTGAAATTTTATACAACAGCCCCGTCTTGTCGTAGGCAAAAACATCGATGATCGTGGCCGAATCGGACGTTTGATTGTTGATTTTGACGCGGATTTTCGGACGAGATAATTCGGCAGCGCGACTCTCTTTCTTTTTCCACAATTTGCGAAATTTGGGTGGCGGTTGCTCGATTCCCTGTGCTAATTCGGTCGCTTTTTCGGCAACGGATTGCAACCGCGAGACCGGGGTTTCACTGAAATCAGGATCTTCAAACTGAATCCAATAAAACATAATTTTATCATCTAGCGATTTGATGTCTGCGGACTGGATTTGCATCCCAAAACCACTCAACAAACCGGTCAAACGATAAAAAATTCCGGAGCGGCGATGCGAGCGGCGAGCCAAGACAATTTCCAGCAGTTTCGTTTCCGCAATCGGACGAACTCGACAGAATACTTCCCCGTCAGCCAGAGCTTCCAGACTCAATAGCTCTTCAGCAATTTGCTGATGCGAGCGGCGGGCACAATAGCTGATCGGAAGCTGACCCGCCTGGCGCAGTAAGCGTTCCCGGCTTTCGTCATCCGTCCCCACCGAGGCGATTTTTTCATGGACTCGCCGATAATTGGCCTTCAGCGAATCTTCCGAATCTCCAATTAAAATCAATCGCGCGTGTTGATATAAATCGGACAACAAGCTCAACTTCCAAGGATTCAACATTCCCGGGGCGACGGCTGAAATATCAGCCGCCGTTAACAGAAATAACATCGACAACAGCGGCAAGGAGCCGACGTTGGAGGCAAACTCCGCGACCAATGAAGGATCATTGATGTCACGATGGAACGCCAAGTGAGACATTACCAGATGGTTTTGCACCAGATATTTGACATCTTCGATGGTTTCATCAGGCAAATTCAGTCTGACTCCCGCCTGTTCCGCGATCCGAGCACCGACATCCGAGTGGTCTTCTAGAAACCCCTTGCCCAAATCATGCAAGAGCAAGGCCAAGTGCAATACATTTTTATCTTTCAATTGACGGTAAATTTTTCCCCTCAACCCACTCTCCTGTTCAAATGAAATCGCACTGCGAACCGCCCGCAAAGAATGTTCGTCGACGGTATAATGGTGATACGCATTGAATTGCATGAGTCCTCGGGCGTGATCAAATGCCGGAATGATTTTGCTGAGGACTTGCATTTCATGCAAACGGAACAAGGAATCAGCCAAACCAGAAGTGTTGGAAAGCAACGCCATGAATCGTCGCGCTGCTCCCGAAGTAAATGGGATTTCAGGATACTTCAACATGGCGTGCCGGATGGCGATCCATGTATCATGCTCGATTTTTTTATTGTGTAAACATGCCAATTGCATTAAACGCAGGACTTGCTCGAGATCCATCTGAACCGTCTCAATTGACGCCTTGGAAACCCCGATCTGTGTCGGTCCCATCCAGAAATAATCATCAATTTGGGATGACACCAAAGATTCCAGCAATGAGGAAACAACGCCCGGTCGGCGAGTGGTCACTTTGTTGACAAAATGATCACAAATATAGCGAATCCGACTTGTGTAACGAAAATAATCACGCATGAAGGCTTCCACCGACAGGATGGCATCACTCCCCTCATAGCCCAGTACTTCCGCCAATCGGACTTGCTCGTTCCGTCCCAATTGGTCTTCAGCTCTGCCTGCAAAAAAATGCATTTCATTGCGCACACGCAGCAAAAACTCTAGCGAAATCTTAAGCTGACTGGAATCAGTCGTCGAAATTCCCCCCACCTCCAACAATTCATCAATTTCATTCACACCAAATTGAACGGAGCCCAACCAGCGAATCAAATGGACATCCCGCAGTCCCCCTCGCGACCGCTTGATGTTGGGACGCAATAGATAAACGGTTTCACCAAATTCGTTTCGCTCTTGCTCTCTTGCCTGCACAATCGCTCGGATCATTTCCATGCTTCTGCGGCTGCTTAAGCGACCGAACCGTCCCAGAAAATTGTTGAACAGTTCCTCATTGCCAACCAAAAAACGAGCCTCTGTCAGTGACGAATAGATATAGGCGTCTTCCAGCGACATACTGCAAGCATCTCGAACGGTGCGCAAACTGTACCCCAGCTTCAGGCCTGCATCGGTGATGTCCTGACTTAACCGGCGCGAAAAATCCTTCAACTCATCGGTGACTCCACCCTGGTACAACAACATCAAGTCAATGTCTGATTTAGGAGCGATTTCCTGCCGTCCGCTACCACCCAACAAAACCATCGCCACCGATTCAATTATCGCGGGACTGGTTGCTTCGAGAGACTGTTGGAAAATCTCTAACAGGATCGCATCTCTCGCTTGTGACAACGCCAACGCAATCACATTCCCAGCTTCACCCGACGCGTGACGTAGTCGTATTGCGGAACTGCTCGACTCCAATTTTTCACGAGCCTGCAATGCGATCGGACGGACACCGGAAGAGGAATTGTCAAGGTTGTTTGTTTGCTCCATCGATCTTTTGATTCAAAGTTTTATTGTGACCTTACATGGCTATGGGGCCAGATCGAGGCTCCCGACGAGTCTATTCATTACCATTACCACAACCAATGCCACAGATTGAGTCGTTATTGTTTTGGAGTGAGCCTCAACCTCCTTACGATCTTCGGCATTTTGATAAAGTGGCAGATAAAAATTCATGGAACCGTTTCGGGTTTATAGTTAAACAATCAGGTAGGGCAAAACCGCCGTGGCAAAACTTAGCACAAAAGCAAAACCAGCCATATCGGTGACGGTGGTCAGCAGCGGTCCCGACGCCAATGCCGGGTCTATGTTCATCCGTTTGAGAATCAAGGGCATTAACCCCCCAATTACCGTGGCCACGACATTATTCAACAACATCGATCCCCCCATCACCAACGCCAAATAAATATTTTGCTTCCATAGATAACTTCCCACGGCAATCAAGCTACCCAGTACCAAACCACTCAATAACCCAACCGATGACTCTCTCAAAGCGACCCACAATAGCTCGTGAGCCCGTACCAAACCTTGATTTAGCTCTCGAATGCTGACTGCA
>JBGTHU010000279.1:0-5376 GCA_041745975.1 Mariniblastus sp. | reverse complement strand
AAGGGGACGAGGTGTTGGTTCAAGTCATTAAAGAGGGGATCGGTAACAAAGGCCCCACGCTGACGACATACATCAGCATTCCCGGACGCTATTTGGTGTTGATGCCTGCTCTGGGAAGAATTGGAGTCTCTCGAAAAGTTGATGACGAAGATGAGCGACGACGCCTGAAAGATATCCTGCACGAATTGAGTCCACCTAAGGGGTTAGGGTTTATCGTTCGTACTGCAGGTTGCGGTCGGACTCTTAAAGAATTGTCACGCGATTTGGCTTATCTGTTGCGGCTGTGGCGGATTATTGTGAAGCGGGTCCAAAATACTCCCGCTCCGACCGAAATTTACGAAGAAAGCGATATGATCATTCGCACGATTCGAGATATCCTTACGGCTGATATCGATCAAATTATTATCGATAATCAAGACGCCTATGACCGAGCCAAAGAGTTTCTGCGGTTGGTCATGCCACGTAACACCAGCAAACTACAACTCTATTCAGGTCGTGATCCCCTGTTTTACCACCACCGCGTCGAACCAGAAATTGCGAAAATCCACGCCCGAGAAGTCGCGCTGCCTCAAGGCGGATCAATCGTTATCGACCAAACCGAGGCGTTGGTCGCCATTGATGTCAACAGTGGAAATTTTCGCACTGAAGAATCCGCAGAAGATTCAGCCTATCGTTTGAACATGGCCGCTGCCAAAGAAATCGCTCGACAACTCCGCTTGCGCGATCTGGGTGGGGTGATCGTCAATGACTTCATCGATATGAAGAAGGAAAAGCACCGTCGACAGGTCGAAAACACACTCCGCGAGGCGACTATTCGGGATCGGGCTCGCACACGAATTTTGCGCACCAGTCCTTTCGGCTTGATCGAAATGACACGACAGCGAATTAAGCCCGGGCTAAAACGAAGCTTTTATAAAGAATGCCCCTGCTGCTGCGGAAGAGGTAATGTTAAGACACCCGAGAGCATGGCCCTGGATGTGATTCGACTGCTGTTGTTGGCCACCGAACAAGCCAATTGTGTGCGGGTCAAAATTAAAGTCAATGATCAAGTTGCCTATTACCTCAATAACCAAAAACGGAAAGAGTTGGCCGCCTTGGAAACTAAGGGGAATATGGAAATCTCAATTCACGGCAGCGAAAGTGTTTTCCCCGAGTTTCTGGAAATCAGCTGCCTCGATGAACGGAATCAAGAAATCCACTTACCCAATTAGAACGTGACCGTTCACGAGTAGTAAGAGAGGTTGAGGCTCTTGCCGACACAAGTACCATTTAATAGATGACAAGAACCCCAAATGTCGTGAAGTATTCCGTTCTGTTTGTTGGCCAACCACTGGACTACGGTTTGCCAAGGCTGCTATCGGACGAATGATAGCTTAAGAAAATGCCTATATTGCCAAACCGACCGGGTCGCTAAACTTGCGAACTAAACGCAAGTGTTGTTACCATTGGAGGCGGAATTCCTCCTTAGACCCTGACGGAGTGGTGAATGTCTAAAAAATGGAAAATGTCAAGCGTCGATTTATCGATGTTTCAAATCCAGGTATCGTTTAAATTTCAACGACGAATGCTGTGGGGATTGATGTTCGGTTATACCTTGTTGAGTTGCGGGCCCAGCTCGGGTCAGACCGGTGAGGCTGGTTCGGTCAGCTCAACGCGTCAACCTGACCAGCCTTGGCGAGTCGCTTTCGGTGCAGTCAATGATCGACCGGGAGGCATGGAGGGTGGAGCTTCGCCGCAGATCGGGCAAGATCCAATTCGGTCTTCTGATCCGCAAGAGGTACCAGTTCAAACATCACAGCAAACACCGCCGGGCCAACTTCTGAATGACGGACTGCCCAACGCGGTATCGAATCCACTGGCAGCCCATACGGATCACTTAGCAGCCAATCCGCGTGTCGCCGCTGTCGGTCGCACCATGGATAAGCTGCCCAATTCCGCTGGTCAAGTCTGGCGGGAATATGATATCACCCCTTATACCTCCCGAATTAGTTCGACTGACACTCCCCAACAGGCGATCGTGGATTGGATCTTGAGAGAAACGGGCAAGGAGATGTGGTTTCATCATCCGATGGGGATACTCAATGCGACCCAGTTTCGTTTGTACGTCTATCACACACCCGAGGTTCAAGCCCGCATCCAGCCGTTGATTGACCGATTCGTAGCTTCGGGTGGCGACTTGCAGTCATTTGAAATATCGATGATGACGATTGAAAAACCGAATTGGCGTTCAAGTGCTTACAGCATGTTGCAGCCGATCGAGACCCGATCACTGGGGGTTGAGGCTTGGTTAATTTCGAAAGAAAACGCAGCTATTTTACAAAGCCAATTGGCAAGGCGTTACGACGCCAAACCCCTCCAGTCAGGTATCAGCAATCAACACGAGGGCCAACCGACGAAACTGCAACAGAAGCGGCCGTTGCAATTCGTCGGGCGAATTCAGTGGATGCCGGAACTCTCTCCCCCCTACCAACCCCAAATGACAACTGTCGACGTGGGGTATTCAATGTCATTCCATTTCTTGACAGATCGAGGAGGGACACTCGAAGCATTGATCGATGCGGAAATCGATCAGATCGAAAAACTGACAAATGTCAAATTGGACGTGCCAGGTCAGATGGGCAACCCACAAGCAATGAACATCCAAGTTCCATCGGTGTTGAGTTGGCGGTTAAATGAACGGTTTCGTTGGCCCAGCGACCATGTGTTGTTGGTCAGTTGTGGCGTGGTTTCACAGTTGGAATTGGATCGCTTGCCCAGCAGTCGGCCCTCGTTGCCATTGTTGGGCGATGGAGCCAAGCTTAAGCGCGCAGACGCATTGATGTTTATCAATTACCGCGGCCCGACGGCATCCGCTGGCATCCGCCGTTCAGCCAATCAAGATTTAATTCCCCTGCGGTGATTGGGTTAATGCATGTGCCGCCCCTGCCGGTTCATCCGGCAGGAAGTTGCCGATATGACCCTCTCCAGTTTTCGATTACAAAACAATATGAATGGAAATTTTACCGGTTTTAATTGTGTTCGCCTGATCAATTGTGTCAACGTGATGATTGGCGGTCTCCTGACGACGATGATAGGAGCCGCAATCCATGCGCAGCATGTTACCTCAGAGCAGCCAGTTGAATTTGGGCCGGCAACTATTTCGCAACAATATCCTGACGAAATTTGGAATCAGCCAGATTGGCAAACCGATCCTCGCTATCAGTCCGGTACAAACAGCAATCGATTTGTGCCTCCGATTTTAAGACGATCGGATTGGCGAAATGCTGGTGATCCAAATTCTGTATTCTTTCAACAAGAGGCTGGTGAAGCTGACCCCAGTATCCCTGAGCCGATGGTGTTCGATTTAGTCCGCCCTTTAGGTGCAAAAAAAGGAGAGTTGGAAATCAACAGTCTGGCCATCTTTCCATGGCGTTCGGTGAATCGAGACCCTTCCAGAGACCCCTTCGGTTCGGGGCAAACGACTCCCGATCGGGGATTGATCGAGTGGGCACCGGAAGTTGAATACGCCTTTGCTGACGGTTGGGCAATCGAGTTTGAACTTCCCTTCGAGGGCTCTCAATTAGAAGCCTATAAAGTCGCGTTACAGGGAACGTTTGGCTCAGCGTTCGATGGGCATTACATTCACGGTTTTCAATGGATTGTCGAACCAAATACAGATTGGCAACGGTGGAACTCAACGCTGCTATATTTGGCGGGAATTCGCTTCGATGAGAAATGGAGTGCATTGATGATGTTGGGCGGACGGATGGATTTGGCCGGCCGTAACAATGCGCAGACCTTCGAGCGTCTTTTTAACGCGACACTCTTTCACGAGGTCAATGATGGATTGACACTGGGAACTGAGTTAAACCATGCCGTCGGCAACCGAGGTCGTACTCAAACTTTGATTGTGCCTCAATTCCATTATGATATCAGTCGCACGTTTCAACTGCAAAGTGGAATTGGAGTCGGATTGTTTGATCAAGGCTCCGAGCAATCCGTGATTCTACGGGTGATATGGTCGCGGGAATAGCCAGGTATACCGCGGAATGTGACACTACGATATATCGGCGCTGTCATTCTCTTCATCGCCTCCAGCATCGACAACATAGATCGTGTTGTCGAATGTCACTTCATCGCCGACGCGGAGTTTCCTGCGTCGACGAGTCTCCACGAGCCCATTGACACTCACTTCGCCTGTTTGAATTTTGAGCTTGGCTTGACCACCTGTGGGGACACCGCAGGTTTTCAGGAATTGGTCAAGACAAATTGATGGCTCTGCCGGGGGAGTTTGTGGATTGTTTTGAATATCGGTCAAGCTTGCTCATCTCGTTGCAGGCGGTCAACGGCCAACATCAATTGTCGCCATTTGTGAAAAATTGTTTCGGTGTCTAAACTACCGGCCTCGTTTCTTCCGAATCCAATCTCGCTGACCTGAATTTGAGGATCGAATTGCACCAATCCTTCCATCACGGCATCGTAGGGAATTCCTTGTGGCAGTCCAAACAATTGTTCGTCTTGCTCGAAGAGATCAGAGTTGTTCGGGTCCATTTCGGAATCGAAGTCTTCATCATACCATTCGGCTTTGGCTTGTTGATAGGTGTGGGCCATCGAGTCCATCAAACGATGCATCACCCAGAGCGCAGCTCCCTCACAATCGGTGGCACATACGATGTAATGAACGTTTCCAGATTCGATATAATATTTGGGCATCAATGGATTTCCTTGAGTTGGATTTTGGCGAAAACATTTGGGTCAACAAATCTCTTTCGAGTCTGCTGATCGAGTCTGCTTATATTCTCGAACAGGCTGTTGACACGTCTGGTTCCGCCTTTCAAAAATGGCAAACTGCTGGCATGGTTTAAAACCATCATAACCATCCTGGAAACAGGGGACACTCCATTGAACTCATGATTCCAGTTGCTGTTGGCGCCGCTTGTTGGGCCCGCTTGTCAGCCTGGTCTCATTCCCTGAAAGATATCACTTGGTAAGGTGCATCTTGACAAAAACTTTACGAAATCTAGACGAATTCGTTCGTTTAACTGTCTAAATTGTGTTTTTCGCTAGCATTTCCGGCCAGGTAAGCTTTAACGGATCGCCAACTAGAGAGGCGATCTGCCTGTTTTTTGGATAGTGACTGATTGAAGTCGAGGCGGAGTTCAAATCCCTGGAATCGGTTTGAGTCTCTTTTTTTTGGACTTTCGATGCCGGTTGTGCGCGATTGCACTCTGCAAAAACTGTGTTGGGATGCTATGATAGTTCGATGCGTGTAACTCCCGAAAATGATCCGAATTTTGCTGACTCGCCATCGACTGACCCTACTAAGTCAGCTCGCTTGGAGATATTTTGTCGAGTGTTACGTGACGAAGCGGCGGCGATTTTAGCGGGGGCGGAACG
>JBGTHU010000278.1:0-5154 GCA_041745975.1 Mariniblastus sp. | reverse complement strand
ACTCACGAATTAGCAGTTCCGCCTCCAATTTTGCCCGCTGGTAAGGTCGATGGGGCTGATCGGAAAGGAGACTGAGCATTAGTTTAGCAGCCTCGATCCCCATTTCAATCGCCGGTTGACTGACGGTTGTCAGCGGCGGCGTCATAAAAGCGGAATTCGGTTGGTTATCGAAACCGATCAGGGACACATCTTCGGGGACTCGAATCCCGCGTCGGTAAAGGGCCAGCCGTGCACCGTACGCCATTTCGTCATTCGAAGAAAAAATAGCGGAAAAAGGATGGCCTCGCAGCAACATCGTCTCGACTGCCAACAACCCTGATCGACTGCTAAAGTCTCCTTCCACAACTAATTCCGAATTGTATTCGATCCCCGCTTCGTCCAATGCATTGCGGTAGCCTTGCAAGCGGTCGATGGCGTCCTGGTGATCTTTGATCCCTTGCAGATGCACAATTTGCTGATGCCCCGACTTGATTAAAAATCGGGTAGCTGATTTTGCGGCGGCCACATTGTCAATCCAGATACCCTGTTCAGGCCAATCTTCTAATCGACGTCCTACTGAAACCAGCGGAACTTGTTCGTTAAATTCCTGCAAGATCGGCGTACTTAAATTTCCACCGACCATGATAATCCCATCAACCCGCCGATCTACCAAGGTTTCGATTGCTCCTTTTTCAATTCGCGGCAACCATTGCCCATCGGCAAAAATCGGCGAGTAATTCGTATCCACCAAGCCTCGAATAATCCCTCGGGTGATCGTATCATAAAACGGGCTGCCGATATTTTGAGTGACCACGCCCATGGTCATCGATTTCCCACCAGCCAATGTTCGGGCGAACAAATTGGGTTTGAAGTCCAACTTCTTCATCGCCTTCAATACCGCTTTCCTTTTTTTTTCCTCCACCGGTGTGGTATTATTTAACACGCGTGAAACAGTACTTTTGGATACGTTAGCCGCATTGGCGATATCAAGGATGGTGATTTTTTTGGAACTCATAGGGCCTGCAAAAAACATGGAATGGATATCAAAGGGTCTATTGTAGTCCAAAATCAACGGCTTGTAAGAACATCTACCCACTCTACTGACCGCAGATCCCTGCAGCCCTATGAGACGATAATTACTCAAGGTATGGCATTGGCAAAGAACTGCCTCGACCTGTCCAAAGTTTTTGCTGATTTTGGTGGGCGACAAATTTCGGTGAACGGTTGCGTGAAACCAAGCCATCCATGATCAAGCCCAGGAGAAATTCGGATACGTAACCATTCGGATACGTTGCGATGATAGTCTTCCAGTCACCTTGAGTCTGGCTTGAAATTATTGCTTGCATTTCACGTTGGGTCACTTATTATTTGTGAATTTAGCTACTCAAGTTGGCAAACATGGAAAAACGAGTTAAAAATGCCCATCTTTTGGCTGTCTAATTATCAGATACTTAGAGGAGAATCTATGCTCTCCTGGAGACGTAGGTGAAAATTCCCTCGGGTCGAAGCAGGCTTCCCCGAGCTTGGGTAAGTTTTTGACATTTTCGGCTTCTCTTGGTCGGTAAATTTTTACCGTCCGCCCGTTTTGTTTCGTTAAACGCTGATCCGGCGAAGGCGCTCAAGTCTTGAATGCAGTAATTAGCTGCGACCGGAGAAAAGGAAATTGAATCAATATTATGTTTGCTCTAACTAGATACCCCAAAAAAACTGACTCGCTGGAAACCTGGATGAGTCTCGCGAAACTATCTTTCGTGGCAATACTTGTTTGGGGATTCGATGGCGCCGTTCTTTCAACGTCAAAGAATCTTTTTGCTCAACAGCGCGGCGATTGGCGTGAACGTGACCAAAATCGGCGCAACGACAACCGTTGGGGAAGAGATGACCGAGGGCGAGATCGACGAGGGCGAGGGAATCGACGGGAATCAGCCGAGGCAACCTTAATTAGAAGATTGGATGTTAACCGTGATGGACGACTCGATCCATCCGAAATGTCGGGCCGCATGGAAGGCTATCTTAAAGGGCTTGGCTTCGACACCAAACGTCGCGTCCGCGTGGAAACCATTTTGAGTCGCATTCAAGAACAGGGATCGTCTAACGGAGCCGAAGACGTAGATTCCAAAGTTCCTTCTTTCGGAGCAATCAATGAACCCGTGCCGAACTTTGGCAATGTTCCAGAGACTTCGTTTGAAACTCAGTTCAGTCAGGAAATAATGGATCGGGTAGACCGTATGCTTGCCCGCTATGATCGAAATCGAGATGGATTCATTGATCAGGAGGAGTCTTCTCGAGTGAATTGGGGAAGTCCGACTTACCAGCAAAGTGATTCTAACGGAGACGGTAAATTGTCTCGATGGGAGTTGGCAAATCGCTATCGGGCGAGGGATGAACTGCGTCAGGCTCGTCGCGAAGAAAGATCGGATGAGGATTCGATTCGCCGTCGGATCGATCCCAATTTCCGCGGTCTATTTAATTCGTTGCCCATGAATGGTGAAGAGGGTGAATCCACAACTCAAGATGATGATCGAAATAACGCCAGTCGTCGAACCGATCGGAACGAACGGGAGTCGTCTGATGCCGCAGAGCGGGGAAGTTCGACGCCGTCGCGCGATCAAACAGGTAGGGACAGTGATCAATCCAATGACAGAGCTCAAACGGACCGTTCGTCTGAGGCAGAACGAGAGACTCGCCAATCGAAACGCCGTCAACAGTCGTTCGAAGAGTACGATGCGGATGGAAATGGCATGATCGAGATGCACGAGTTTGCGGACGAATGGGATGAAGAGACCATCGAACAGTTCTACCAATTCGATCACAACGGGGATGGAGTCATTACCCAACGCGAATGGCAAGAGGCACAATCATCAAGTGATTAAACTTCGAGTCAAAAAAAACTGAAAAAGCCAAAGATCAGTTTCAAAATGCTTTCGTCATTCACTCGCTGGCGGATGCTGGTCGCGCTTTTAAAGCTTAGAGTGGTTAAGAATTAGTTATTCGTAGGAACGATTTGTTGGACTTGGTCGGCTGTATTAAACCAGAACGATTGTTGGATGTCGCCGGTGCTGAGAAGGGCAGCAATGCAAAAAACCAGAATCAGCGCGATCATGATTGCGTATTCAGTCGCCGTATTGGCAGCGTCGTCACGCCATGTTGTTTTAATTAGTCTCTTTGCAAATTTGATTAGAGTAGTGGTCTTCATTTCGTTGCTTTGGCTCTTTGTTTAGATAGTTTTGAGACTGCCGATTTCTCAATCGCTGCCGAAGTTAAGGGAACGGGATTGAGCCATATATAACGTTGGACCGAATGAAACAACGGCATACGATCTAGGGCAAATGAATCAAACCATCCAAATGATGTTGATGCGACTGCTGACCAATTATGACTTACAATTTGGTCAAATTCTAAAAAAATTAATTTTTATGGCGAGTTGATCGCAAACGAATGGAAAATTGTTGAGAAAACTCTGATTCTCTCTAATTTTATGACCCCTTTAGGGACAAATCTAGTTCGATTTCTTAGAATGGCGGTTGATTGACAACTTGGCACGGATCTCGTCTTTTAGATGGTTCAGCACAGAACTCTTATCTGTTTTTTCCAGAATATCCCTTACCACCGATTTGGCTGAACCGGCTCCCCAGCTTCCACCTTGTTCAAAGTAGGTTTTGGCGGCCTGGCCAACGATGTAGGAAGTGAATCCAGCAGCTGCACCTTGGGGAATTAAGGTAAGCACCGTACCTAAGGTCGCGGTCATCCCCTTAAATAATGACGATCCCCAATTCGTTAGTTCTCCCAGAGCAATCACACCTGCGGCCGAAGCGATCGATTTGGCCAATCCTCGAGCTTCTGACATATTGAAATTTAAGCCGTAGACTTTAGACAGGGACGCTACCAGCAACGCATCGACGGCGATGCCGCCCAAGACATCAACAAATGGGATCGGGTTGAAGGCGACCACCATCGCTTTGGTCACTGCCATGCTCCAAATGATTCGATCGGCCTCTCGGTTTCTCATTGCCACTCGAATTGAGGCGATGCGGTCACTTTTGTCGGCGGCGAACATGGCGGCGTTGATGGCAATCAATCCCAGTCCTTCCTGATCCAGCGTCTGCAAGATCAGTGATTTGAGTTGGTCGACATCGGCAGCGGGTTTTTTCCAAGTGACTTCTTCGGTCCTATCGGCTGTTTGAATTACATATTCAACGGGTCGAGGATCGGCAGCGGTCAACACGATGTGCGGGTCGCCGATGATCCCAGCGGTACGTTTTTTGAGGATTTCCAATAAAGAATCCAGTTCGGTAGAACTGTACAGGTCGATTTTGTTGAGCACCAGAATGATCGGTTTTTGGATGGCGGCCAGTTCGACCAGGGCAACATATTCGGTTTCGTTCAGGTCAGAATCGCAAGCAAACAATATCAAATCCGCTCGACGGGCCGTGACTTCAGCCAATTCAGCTCGATCGGCACCGCCGACCTCGTTGATTCCTGGGGTGTCGATCAATACCAGTTCAGAATTTTCCAACCCCGGCAGACGATAGCCCGCACCATTCCAGGCGACGCCCCAAACTTCTTTGGTCCATCCCCCTTGGACATCGACGGCAGCTACGGCGCGCCCGATCAACGCATTGATCAACGCGGACTTGCCAGTGCTAATTTCTCCGAAGATCACAATTTCAACTCGACCTTGTGTCACTTTATCATGCATTGCTTGCAAAGAAACGATGTCGCTGGCTAATTTTTCGCGTTCATGAGCGGGACACTGCCGCAAGCTTGCTAACGTCGCCTCGACAGCTCGCACTGCCTCTTTATATTGCCGGCCTTCATGGTTCGCAAAACCTGGTTCAAGCATGGAGTTCACAGTTCTAATTTGCGTGTCTTTTCAATTGTTAAAAAATGCCTTTATTCAAAGATTGAACCGAGCAGTAAGGGATTTTAACGGTACAGTTGACTCGATCGATTTTAGCATACCAGCCGTTAAACTTTAACTAGTCGGATCAGGTGTAATTCAAATTGGTCAGTTGAACCCCAAGAATCGATACTTCCGATATTCCAGACATAACCTCATCGACCGTAATCAGAACCAATGACGAAATATCTGATGCTATCGCTGCCAATACGATGATCATTACTACCACTCCCTCAGGATCAACGAGGTCAGGAATGATTTTTTGGCTCGTGACT
>JBGTHU010000277.1:0-3509 GCA_041745975.1 Mariniblastus sp. | reverse complement strand
ACATCCCCGCGGTCATATTGCCGAGCCCTTGAGCAAAAAGTTCTTGATTAGGGGGGGAGAACCTTTGTTTTTTGTCCAATTTGTCAACCGCATCCAGATTCAATAAAGTTTCCAATGAAGCGACCACCGCGATGGTGACCGCTGCAATATAGACCGTGGTATTGTTCCACTGACTAAAGTCGGGAAAAACCAGGCTGCTGAAGAAACCGGACAGGGAATCTGGCACAGGCACTTTGACCAGTTGACCTTCGTGCAATGCCCATCGGTCGCCAAGTAAAAAGTTGAAAACTGCGTAAAAGCCAACGCCTGCAATGACTACCAGCAAGGGAGCAGGAACCAGCGATTTCTTTAACTCCTTGACTCGGTCCCAGCCGATCAAGAACAGCAACGAAAAAACGCCGATCAGAATCGGTCCCCATTGCAGACCTCCTTGAAAAAACAACGTCTCGCGCATCGCAGTGAAGAACTGAACCAGCATCTGTCCCGGATAATGGTCGTGTTCGACCGTATGCTCAGATCCCTCTTCGCCATGAATCTCCCTCGGCAACCTGTCGATCGCTCCATCTGGATCGACAACGTGCGCGAAAGGAATCGATTCCAGGTCTTTCATATGTCCCAACAAAATCGGGACTTGCTTAAGGATTAGAATGACTCCGATCGCCGCCAACAGTCCCTTGATCACGCTACTGGGAAAGAAAGCGGAAAGCGCACCTGCCTTGATCAATCCCAAAACAACTTGAATCAGGCCCGCCAACACGACCGCCAACAAAAATCCTTCAAAGGTTCCAATCCCTGATATCTGCGCGGCCACGATCGCCGTCAATCCGGCTGCCGGGCCGGAGACACTGGTATGCGAGCCACTGAATATCCCGATCACAATCCCACCCACAATGCCGGCAATCAAACCAGACATGGCACTGGCACCCGAGGCGATTGCGATTCCCAAACAAAGAGGAAGCGCGACCAAAAACACAATGATCCCCGCCAACATGTCTCGCAGGACGGTTTCAACGGAATAAGTGGTTGTTTCTTGAGTTGGAGTCATTTTTTTTATTGTGATTTTTGACGTGATTTTTATTTCAGGGAATGGATTAAAACAGCAAGATCAAATCGTAACCGTTCACGGGTAGGAAGGGAGCCTCGACCTCCCAACAAATTTCACCGATTCAGACAGTCGCCCCAAGGCAAAACTGGATTTAAGATAAAGGCAATTCTCACTCTGCGAAAGCGTGGCACAATGCGATCACAACTCAACCAGGAAATCGTCTTTGAAACGGTAGCCCAGCATGGTTGGAAATCGCCAGCAACGGTGTTTTAGAGGAGCATCGGAGCAACCATTCCATTGCTCAACCGATGACCTTGGGCCTTGAAGGAGAAGTAAGTACTGCTGCGAGTACTGAAAACCGCAAGAAATAGCTTCAACCTTTGGGGCTTGAAGGCTGCAATTTTGAGAATCGACCGAGGGATTTTTCGGACGCCTTTTTTCTTGCTTCCACCGACGCAGCGAAGATCCGCCAACACTTCACTGACAGGCAACTCATTGATCTCGTTGAATGAGTTGGGTATCGAAGACGCTCCAGGGGAAACTCCCACCAAGATTACCGATAACAAACCGGTCAAGATCAAACGAATCGAAGTCATTTAGTCATCTCTTGGACTAACAATAAAATTAAAAAATCTAATAATTTCTACAGCTGCCTTTCCCTTCAGCATATACTTGATCGCTGTCGCAAGCAAGCCGACTATTTTAACTCCCGGTTCGCTGGGCTACAATAGATTGAAACAGCACTGGGCCTCGTTTGGCGAACCGAAAATACTCAACATGCTCTAGTTCCAGTCCTGCCTCCCTAAAGAACGCAGGATAATCATAGTTTTCGTGCCAGGGAACCAGACCCATCATCCAAAAACTGGCCATTGCCATTTTCAGGTAAGCCAAATTAAAACCTCGGGAAAGAGCATTACCTTGTGGCAACGCCACATCGGCAATCAAGTAACGGCCCCCTGGCGAGACAAATCGAGCCGTTCGGTTGAGCATCTCGATCATTGCCTGGCGTCGAAAGACATTCAAGAAATAATTGGCAGCCACGACTGTATAGGGCTGCTGGGGTTGCCACTGGAAAATATCTTCACAAATCAGTTGGCAAGTCAAATTTCGCTGCTCCATACGATCTCGAATTTTGTCGAGCATCCGATGGGAGATGTCGATGCAGGTGACATCGGCCCCCGCCTCAGCCGCCATGATCGCATCTTCACCCGTGCCAACACCCAAATAGAGTACTCGCACTCCAGGAGCAATGTATTTCAATTGAAATCGTTTGCTGGAGCGAATTTGATTCGTCGAATAGATTCGGGCCGCCGTTTCATAAAACCAAGCGGCTCGATCGTAGTTACGGCTGAGCTTTTGCTTGGCGTCTTGAGCCTGATTCACGAGAACGTTTCCTAACTTTAATAATTATATGTGATCAGCAGATCGCCCAAAAATCCGCCATTTGAGCTGTGCAGCCATTAATTTCCAATTTTTTTTCTTTTCTCACGAACCTTCAACCAAGCTGCGGCGTCTGTTGTTCCGAAGCCGCGGAGAAGAGCGAAAAAAAAGGCCCGTAATACTTGGTTAACCGTCTAAAGAAAGACGTTTTCCTTTTTTTTCTTTTTTTTAGGTTTTCTAAAGATTTTTGAGGCTTGAAACGAACTTTCAGTGATATTATCTTTAGCGGAAATCGAATTGGTACACAAGTCACCCATTCCGATTTGACTTACGTTTTTTGTTTTCTTTGTTTTCTCTCTAAAAGCGTGCCGACACGCGGGAGCCAGGAAGATGCGTCACATTCAATCCAATTGTCAATTTGTCAACGTTCGTTGTCTTGAGCAACGAGAGATGGATGTATTGTGCGCGTCAAGCAACTCCAATTCTTCACGGCACATGCAGGTTTACGAGGGAAGTTCAATCAATTGTGGCCAACCGACAGATTTTGTTGGGGATTGCCTCGGCGTCAAGGGAAACCTCTATCAAGGCATCCTTGGCGCGTTATCGGTCGATCCGCGCCAGAGATGGGCCCGCCCCATAACAGGCGACTTGACCGTCTCCCTCGCGATTTGATTTGAACTCCCAACCCCGTTTGTAACCTCTAACCCTTTGAACCAAAACTTCGGTTACTGCCGTCGCGTTTGATTGTTGCCTAAAGTCTCCAATGGATGGCTCCAATTGATCTTCGTTGGCAATTTCCAATCAATTGTTCGCAGTTGAATGATGCCCCAGACTTACTTTTTAGCGTCCTGGGTCGTTGCAGCGGAAATTCGAATGTTTTGTGTTTTGACAAGCAAGCGAGACTCTGTTTGATAAAGCGTCTGATCTTTTTCAGACGGAATCAGATTCAAAACCCGGTAGACCGAAATTCATTTGAATTATTGGATCGCTGATTTTGATCTCGTTTGTTTGGGGAAGAGACCACCTGACTTGACAGACCAGGCGAACATGTCGCCCATCTTTTGGATCACCATTTTTATAGATT
>JBGTHU010000276.1:0-3715 GCA_041745975.1 Mariniblastus sp. | reverse complement strand
TCAGCGACTGCCTGGCCTTTAACCGCGGGGGCATTTCAAGCCGCGGCGGAAGAAATCTCCACCGACACAATCCTGAAGTCACCGTCTGCCGGGCTACAACCGGGAGACCCGCTGCCCGAATTTGAACTGAAAGACTATCGTGGTAAGACTTGGTCGGACGGTGATTTTTCTGAAAAACCGACCATCGTATTTTTCTTTGGTGTGGGCTGCCCAATCGTCAAATTGCAACTGGCGGAATTTCCCAAAGATCCTGACAGCCCCGTCTATCGTGACTTCCATTGGGTTGGTGTCAATTCGAATCAACAAGATTCTTTGGCCGAAATCGCAAGCTTTGTACGAGTCAACGATTTGGAACAACTGCCGATCGCCATGTTGAAAGACCCCGGCAATGAAGTCGCCGATAGATTTCAAGCCACCCGAACCCCCGAAGTGTTCCTGTTTGACGTGGCAGGAAAACTGGCATATCGTGGAGCGGTCGATGATCGCTACGGATACGGGGTTCAGCGCCCCGAAGCAGAAAACAAGTTTCTTTTGGATGCGATGCGAGCCGTCCAAGTCGGGCAATCGGTCAACCCAGCAATCACCGATCCTGTTGGCTGCTTGATTGGCCGCCGGTTGCAAGCCAAGGAGGACAGTGAAGTCACTTACTCCAACCAAATCAGTCGAATAGTTCAACAAAAATGTCTAAATTGCCATCGCGACGGCGAAATCGCTCCTTTCGCGCTGGCTGATTATCATGACGTTTCCGGATGGGCGGAGATGATCCGCGAGGTTACTCACCAACGCCGCATGCCGCCCTGGCACGCCAATCCAGAGTACGGCCATTTCAGCAATGATAGCAGCCTGTCCGCAGAAGAGTTGAATTTAATTGCTACGTGGGTAGATGCGGGTGCCCCCGAAGGCGATCCGTCCGAACTTCCTCAACCGATCGAATTTCCCCTCGACTGGAAGATCGGTGAACCCGATGTGGTCATTCCAATGGCCGACCAACCATTCCAAGTTCCAGCAACGGGAGAGGTTCCCTACCGATACTTTGTCGTCGATCCGGGATTCAAAGAAGACAAATGGGTAACAGCCGCCGAGTGCCGGATCGGCAATCGCTCCGTGGTGCACCATATCATTGTGGCTCTGCGAGGAAACGAACGTGAAGCATTGCACGGGGTGCATTCCGAGTGGATTGTCGCAGCTGCCCCAGGTGCGGTTCCATTGACGTTGCCCGATGGATATGCCAAATTGATTCCCGCCGGTTCGAAGTTGATGTTTCAAATGCACTATACGCCCAATGGCACTGCTCAATCGGATTTGAGCTCGGTCGGTTTTCGGTTCGCTGATCCAAGCCAAGTAAAAAAAATCGTAGGCACACGATCCGCCGTAAACAATGAGTTCGCGATTCCGCCCCATGCAGAAAACCACCCCGTCCGTTCACAAATTCGCTTAAAAGCTGACTCGTTGATTCTGTCGCTGTTTCCCCACATGCATTTGCGAGGAAAATCGTTCCGCTATACCGCTCGCTTCCCCGACGGCTCAACCGAAATTTTACTCGATATCCCTCAATACGACTTTAACTGGCAAAACGGTTATGAGTTTGCAGAACCAAAACGATTACCGGCTGGCACAGTGATTGAATGTGTCGCCCATTTTGATAATTCGTCGAACAATTGGGCCAATCCTAATCCGAATGAAACCGTCCGTTGGGGAGACCAAACAAGGGAAGAAATGATGATTGGTTATTTTAACATGGCACTGGCCGACCAAGATCTACAACTCAATCAAGACTCACGATAAATGCAGGCATCCGGATTCATCGTGTTTATAGCGGCACGGGCAGTCTCACAGGTTGGATTTGCTTGGTCTTCTATACGATATTTTGATGCGATACCGGTGCTGCGTTATCGGTGCTGCGTTACCGGTGCTGCGATACCGGTGCTGAGATACCGGTGCTGCGTTACCGGTGCTGCGTTACCGAGTGATTGATGATCGTTGTGGCCGATGATTTTGTTTACAATGTCTTAAAGCAACTTATTATATTTTCGAATGCTCCACTCCAGCGTGAGCAGCAGGAACGGAATCAGCAAAGTCGTCCAGCGTAGAAATGTATTGACATCCCACAATGGTTCCGACGGACCATTGAATTCGATTCTGGAAACAATCACGGGGAGTTGTTGCGGAATATTTTCGATTTCTTCCAGACGAAAATACGCCCCCCCGGATAGTGCCGCTATGTCTCGCAACAATTTTTCGTTCAACCAATTTGACCCGGCTTCGGCACTGGGAGTCACGATCCGGAATGGGACCGGGTCAATCGTTTCCTCATTGGCATCCAAACCCATGTCCAGTGTCATTTGATAATTGCCCAAGCGTTGAGCAACCATCGATCCTTCATAGCGTCCTGGTTGTTGGGGCAGCAACTGCAGGGGAACTTGTTGAGTACGACCATCGGCAGTAGTGATTACGGCATTGATTTCGGGGGAGGTTGATGGTTGGAATTGGGGATCGAGAACGCGCGCGAACATATTGATCCTTTCCCCCAATTCAAACTCTGTTTTATCCAGGTCGACAAAACCGCGTCGAGACCCTTGCAGCGATCTGGTTTCTACCAAAAACCGAATCACTTGGATCCAAAATCGATCATAATATTGAGCTTGCAAGCCGACTGAACGCCAGCGATAGGCTCCTCGAAATCCCATGTACAGCACGGAACCGGCACCAAACCGTCCGGTGACCAATAAAGGTTGATTTGAATCAACGTTCGCTTGATCGCCTCGCTCCAACAAGACGCGAGCCGTCGGCTTGGCGGCCAGTGTAGGAAAACTCCAATAGACATTGGGGATTTGGCTCCAAATGTTTTGATTTTCAGCCGCATCGACACGGAAACTCATGACGGGATGATTCAAATTGTGGCTGACTGGAATCATTTGCCCGGCAGCCGCATCGCGCGCATCGGCCAGTGCTTGAATTGAGGCAACGTATTCGTTGTCACCGAAGCGAACGGGAAGCAACTCCCGCAGTCCGGCCAAGCGATTCATCGTCACAAACTCTCCCGTATAATGAGGCCCCGCCATATAGAAAAGACCACCCGCTTTGTTGCGGCAAAAATCTTTTAACAGCTCGATCCATTGCGAGTCAAACTCTTCCGGATTGGGATCAAGCATAAAAACGATATTGTATTGCCCCAACTCTTCGAGTGACCGGGGCAATCGCGTGATCGGTTCATTTCCTTCTTGGGGACGAGTATCATCAAGCGTTTGCAGCCAGCAGCTCAATGAGATCGACGGGTCCCTTTGCAGTAAGCGTTGCAAGTGTTGATAGTCCCAGCTGGGCACGCCAGAAATCAATAAGACTTTAATCTTTTGATCGAGGACTTCCATTTCCGGTGCTGCTTTGATGTTATCCGCCGTATCGAATTCTTCTGCTAAAGGGGGAGCCACCACAGAAAATATATAATTTCCTGGCTGATTGATAACATGCTCGAAACTTATCCGAGTCCGCCCTCCCGATTCGGGCAAAGCGATCGCTTGGGACTGAATCACTTCGGACGATGCGGCTTGACCGGTGCCGGGATCGATCCGCTGCTGTTGCAGTTGCACTGTTATTTCGCTGGGGAGTCCCAGTTCACCGGCTTGGGTGGTCTGCAGCACCGCTTCGATTTCAAACGGCTCGTCGGGGTAGGCCCGGTCGCGGACGTAAATTTCGTTGACTGCGATATTTTGGGGAG
>JBGTHU010000275.1:0-2762 GCA_041745975.1 Mariniblastus sp. | reverse complement strand
ATACAACTTACGATTGATGGCCGGATAGTATACCGTCCATTTACTTGATTTGTTGGGATCATCATCGATCAATTGCTGGAAGCTGGCGACTTTGGAGTCGAGGTTATCCAACAAATGCAATACGATTGCTTCCACGGTCATTGGTAATTTCGGGCTGCCAAACTCGTACTCACCATGATGAGACAAAATCAGATGCTTCAAATGGTTTGCCAGCTCAATTGGAAACGTTTCACCCGACTGCCGCTCGGTTTCTGCGATTTTGGTGTTTAGCATCTCGACCCCCAACACCAAATGCCCCAGCAGTTGCCCTTCATCGCTGTAACCGAAATCGGGTTGATAAGTCAATTCTCGGATCTTTCCAATGTCGTGTAAAAACGCGCCCATGACCAGCACTTCCCGATCAACCCCGGGATAATGCTCCACGACGGTGGAGATTAATTTCATTAACGAAAGAACGTGCTCCAGCAATCCGCCTTGCCAGGCATGATGATGTTTGACACCCGCCGGCGCAGCGCGAAAACCTTGCATGAACTGTTCGTCCAACAAAAAGCAATCTGCCAAGTCCCTGAGATGCGAATTCTTTAGGCTACTTAAAATCTCCGCGACTTCAGACACCATGGTTTCGATCTGTTTTAAGGAGCGGGCTTCGAAATCAGCGGCATCAACCAATTCTGGGAAATCGGAATGGATCTCTTTACACAGCACCTGAATGGCCCCATTAAACAATTGAGCCGTTCCCAAAACCTTGACATAGTCACCATGGTCAAACCTGTCAACGTGATGCTGTTTGGCATTCCAAAGCATCGCCGTCAGCGAACCGGTCCGATCATTCAGTCGCATTTGAAGATATAAATTTCCATTGCGATTGGTACGTAACTGTTTTTCCGAAACCCGAAAAACCTGTTCTATAATCTCTCCGTCGGTAAGCTCATTTATAAAACGTCGATCCATAATCTAAGTTAGAGCTGGATTCGTCCAGCAATTCCTTTCATCGCTGCAATCGTAAATTCGGTCAAACAACATCTGTTTTTAATTCCCGGTTGCAGGCTGGGGTGATAGAACGTGTATTAAATAGGGGCGGCCCCTCTGTCAGCGAACTCAACGGCAAACCAAATCTTCGAAATTCGTTGGTCTCATTAATCAAAGTTTCATTGCCTAAAGGGTCTTCCCCGTTTTAAAGCACATTCAAAGTATGGCAAGTCGAAAATTGTCAACTGCGATTTTACGAAGGGATTTACTAATGGGAATTTAATTCTCCAAGCCGGATTGTAGACGTTTGCCAGCCCTCTCACAAGGACGGACTCCGGTGAACTTGCACAATGTCGACAGATGAACTCTCCTCGTTCTGCAGCGACAATTGCCAGCAAAGTTTCCATAATCAATGGCAATGGTCAGCAGTAACTCTCCCGTACATGAGATAGCGACCGGGCGAAAACACTCCGGTCCGTTCGTAGTGAATAATCTGCCACTCGCCTTAAGCAGCGTTTCAAGACAATGCAATCAATTCGGCAACCGAGCAGAGGTTGGCACCAATTCTGTTCGTTTTTCCGCCTGTTCCCGACTTCGATGGCCACTGGCTGCAACGATCAACTTCGTCAGCTGAGTGCTCCAGAGGTAAGCAAAGTACATCAAGCGCGTCGCTGGTCACAGATTAACCAACTCCTTGATCACCTTTGCCGGTTCCACTCCAGTCAGTTTTTGGTCGAGCCCCTGATGGCGATAGCTCAATCGCTCATGGTCGAACCCCAGCAACCTCAACACGGTAGCATGGTAATCACGGATATGGATAGGGTCTTTGACGATATTATAAGAAAACTCGTCGGTCTCACCGTAGATCGTACCTCCTTTGGTCCCCCCGCCACACATCCACATCGTGAAACAGCGCGGGTGATGGTCTCGACCGTAGTTTTCCTTTGACAAGCCGCCTTGAGAATAAATCGTTCGTCCAAACTCCCCTCCCCAAATCACCAGAGTTTCGTCCAACAGACCGCGTTGCTTCAAGTCTTCCAACAACGCATAACAGGGTTGATCGACATCCATACATTGAGCCGGCAAACGGCCTTTAACATTTCCGTGGAAATCCCAATTGTTATGATAGACTTGGACGAATCGAACTCCCCTTTCACATAAACGTCTGGCCATCAAAGCTGTGTTGGCAAACGTACCCGGCTTTTTGGCTGCTTCGCCATAAAGTTCAAACGTGGCCTCCGATTCAGTCGAAAGATCCGTCAATTCGGGGACACTCGATTGCATGCGAAATGCCATTTCATATTGGCGGATACGGGTGGCGATCTCTTCGTCGGCAATTTCATTGTACTGAAGCTGATTCAGTTGATTGATCCCCTGAATGGAACGCTGCCGAATCGCAGGCGATACTCCCTGAGGATTGTTGATGTACAAAATCGGATCGCCTTGACTTCGCAATGAGACACCGGCATGCTCGCCAGGTAGATATCCACTGCTCCACAACCGAGACGAAATCGCTTGTTCTTGTTCGCGATTAGTGGGGATCGCTACCAGCACCACGAACGCGGGCAGGTCCTCGTTCATCGATCCCAATCCATAAGAGGCCCAAGATCCGAGGCAAGCTTTGCCGGCGACTTGATTCCCAGTTTGCATCGCTGCAATCGCCGGCTCATGATTAATCGCTTCGGTATGCAGCGACCGCATCCAACAGATTTCATCCGCTTTTTTGGACAACCAAGGAAGATGGTCGGAATTCAACCACATTCCGCAATCACCGTATTGAGCAAAATTATACA
>JBGTHU010000274.1:0-10535 GCA_041745975.1 Mariniblastus sp. | reverse complement strand
GACGACCAACAACTGGACAATCTATTGCGAAACGTCGTCTGCCCGCACGACTGGGAGCAACGTCTAAAAATGATGTTGGCCCGGCAGGCCGAATTAGGTGCAGAATCCAACTCGACATCCAAATCGAAGTCTGACTCGGTATCCGACTCGGTATCCGACTCGATGTCGAACTCGATGGCTGATCTTTCCCACCCTTTAACGACCGACACGCAGCGCAAGATCGAGATCAAGGGAGTCGCAATTGAACCTCGCCAGACGCGACCTGCCCTTGCTGGCATCAGCAGTCAGTCAGATGATCGACACCACTCTGGATATTTCCATTGGCGAACGACGGCTTGGGTCATTGGGCTGGCAACCTTGATCGTGATCTTGATTTTTTCTGGTTCCAATTGGTGGCTGTCCGAAAGAAATTGGGACGAAAGACTGGCCGATGACCACCTTCCATCGCATTTGGAAGTAACAGACTCTCAGCTGCCGGATGCCGAATCGAATCAAGTCGATTTGCCTGATTCTGAATCGCCGGAGTTGGCTCAATTGGATCAGCAATCGAAGATTCTGAAAAACACGATAGCGATGTTGGAAACTGAATATTTGAGACAACAACTTCACCAACTCGAAAGTGAAAGGGCCAGTCGTCGAGAGGACCGCAGTGGAGGAGAGCAACGAATATCGCCATCACGATCGATGCTGCCAGCCGACTTGACCGCGGTATCGTTGGTCGCGGCTGCCGAGTCGATTTTGATCGCTGGTTTCCCGTCGGAATACGTCAAACAAGATTTGCAGTTCGTGGTGCAACGATATCCCCAGTCAAACGAGGCGATCCGAGCGGCCGAGATTTTGTCGAGTTTGAATTGATCATTAATAAATGGTAACCATTGACAACTTGGTATCGCTTTATGAAATTTTGGAAATTTACAACAAGGTCAAGGTTTTTGCCGAGGTGATTCTTCGCTAAGGGAGTACGTTATGTCTTTGTTGTTTCGGCAGGAGCCTCAACCTCCCTTCCCACCCGCCAACCGTCACCAATTTTTTTTACCTAAACCTCAATTATCCCCATCAGGAGAGATTATGAAAATTACTCGAGCGTTAATCGCAGCATCGATCATCGCATGGATGATGCCAACCGTTGGATTCGCTTTCCAAGCGGCCATTCCGGTCGACCCGGCAACCAATACCGCTGAAAAACTTGCTGAATCTCATCCAAACCACCCCCAGGCGCGATTGCAACGCTTGCGATCACAAATTGAAAGGATGGGTCAGGTTCGACAACGAGTTCTAGACCAGTTGGAAATCGAATTCGAATTCGAGATTGTTTTGGAAGAGCAGATTGCGGCTCTCGACGAACAACTGGCAAAATTCGAATTTGTTGCTGAGGAGGGGATCGCGACGCAATTGATGGCTAAACGAATCGAACTGATGATCGATATTGCCGGTTTGAATGCCAGACAGGAAACCAAGAGGGGAATTGGAAATAATAACGAGGGCGAAAGCGACGGAAAAAGATTGAGCCAACAGCAAACACGGAAGCAGCCCGCCCTTGAAAAATTAAAACAACAGCGAGAAATTCACCTCCAATTATTAGCTATCGAGCAGCAGAAACTGGCCCAGGTGAAAGCACTTTACGAAAGCGGATCTGCCTCTAGCTCGAAGTTGGCAGACTGCGAATCTCAGGTCTTGTTGGCGCAAATGAAATTGTTGGAGTTGGAAGAGAAGATCGATACGACCGCCGTGGAAGGAGTGCCGATTGATTCGATCTCTACTGACAGTTTGCAATTGGCCGAAAAACAATCGCAATTGGAAGTCGTCAATCGACTCCTGCAACAAGTCGCAACCAGCCGCCCCATCTTGGCGAAGCGAAATGAATTGCAGACCCGGCTAAATCGGATTCGAAGTGCTCGCCAAGAAGGAATCGCCCAAACCATTCGCGATTGGGAAGCAGCTTTCACACAAATTATAATCCAGGCCGAATCCCTATCGCATGATCTATCAGAAGAGCTCGAAGGCATTGACGATTAGGAATTGTCGCGAATTAAGTTCTGCGGTTCACTGGTAGCGGCAAGGCGCGAGACCTCCGGTTTTTTTGTGGTACCGGACGGCTCGCGCCGTTCCGCTAAAATTTTTAGTGGTACCGGACGGCTTGCGCCGTTCCGCTAGAATTATTCAACTTTCGGAGAAATAAAAAAATGTATATAAAATCAACCAAAATAATCTGGAGTGTCTTGATTTGTTTAACCTGTTGGTACCATGCCGCTCCCCCGGGGATTGCCCAAATGGGCATGTCTTCGTTGTCGGTGGGTATGAGCAAAGCCGGAATATTTCCCGCACCGGGAGAGATTCAGGTCGCCCATTTCATCAACTACCACGAACATCTACTCCCGATTCCCACGGGAGATCAACGACTCGCTTTGGACGTCAAGCAACTCGACTTCAACCAAAAACATTATCTCCAAATTGGCTTGGCTACGCCTCGGCAACTGGAATCGGGGGATTCATTGCCTTTGAATCTGGCATTGGTGATTGATGTCAGTGGTTCGATGACGGCCGGGAATCGAATTTCGCGTGTCCAACAGGGTTTGTCCAATTTGGTGGAACACCTAAGACCGGACGATCGGGTCGCCATAGTCACCTTCAGCACAACCGCCCAACTCCTTTTGCCGGCTTGTCAAAAGACCGATCAGGCACGCATTCAAGCCGCAATCGATAAGCTGCGTCCGACCGGATCGACCAATTTTCACGCCGGGCTAATGTTGGGTTATTACACGGCGTTGGAGTCGTTTGACCCCACCCGGTCAAATCGAGTGATCTTGCTGACCGATGGGATCGCCAATGTAGGTGAAGTCAATCCGACAGTGATCGCCCAACAGTCGGCCAGCTTCAATCAGCGCGGGATTGACTTATCGACCATTGGAGTTGGCAAGGATTTCAATCACTCACTGCTGAGGGAGTTGGCTGACGCCGGTCGGGGCGCAGTTCATTTCGTTGATGACCAAGAAGATCTCACGAAATGTTTTGTCGATGAAGTCGAAAGCCTATTGCATCCAGCGGCCAGAAATTTACGCTTGCGGATCTCTGGATTCGATCGCAATTCTGTGCCACGAGTTTTCGGATACTCGCCGGATTTTAAGTCAGAGAAATTCAGTTTGCCATTGGAGAATATGAGTTGTGGATCAACACAAGTAGTGATCCTTGAATTTCCGCAACGACCAACGAACCCCAATTTTGAAATCCGAATCAAGTTTGACGATGCGGTCACTGGGAAACAACAACTGCTGAATGAATCGATTAACTGGAATCAGTCATCTGGTCTCAGTTTGACAACAGGTCAGCCCCTATTTCAAACGAAGTCTAATTCCATCGTTTCCACCTCCACAGAAAGTAGCGATTGGCAGATCGATCGCGATAATAAAAAGGGGGACCAGACAGCGAGCATGGGAGACTTCCCCAAAAATTTGGCGATTGCCTTCGTTGCTCAGGGATTGGCCGATTCCTCCGAGTTGGTAGGTGCGGGTGATTTACCCAAGGCGCAACGTAAAATCAAACGTGCAATCAAAAAAGCAAAACAGGTTTGGAACGTTGTGGAAGACAGCGATTTTCAGCGTGTTCTCCAAATCACCGAAAGCTTATCAGCCATTAAAAGATAATCTTTTACCGGTAAGCACCCGTGCATAAGTAAACTGATATTAAACGTCTTATATTAAACGTCTTAGAGAGATTCTGTTTAACGCAAAAAAAGGCAACTTATGAAATTTACCAACAGCCCCTGCTGGCCTGTCTGGCTGGAGCTAAAGTTTTAAAGTTAAAAATGAGGTGGCCCGATGAAATCCCATACCGTCCCTGGCCAGCTCGTCTGGCCGGGACGGAAGTTTTGTGAGCCTATGGGATGCAACCGACCGAGACTACCGCTTCCAAAACATCCCGTCCTGCCGGATCAAGAGATCGTCCGGCTTTGGTGTGCGGCATCGGCAGGAATAGCTCGAAACGGAAGTATCTGCCGGTCAATCCGGCGGCATTAGCGCCAAGTTGAGGACACGGTGAGGACACGGTGAGGACACGGACTGTTTAGCCAGAAACGTAAATATCTCCTGGACAAGCCAGGAGCATTAAGCCGGACGATCTCTCAGCCGGCTGGGGCGGCACACCAGTTTACTTTCATCACAATTTCTAATTTTGGTTCTTTCCTTACCCACGGACTTGGCGAATTCAATACTTTTGGCTCATGCTTTTTCAGTAACATTAACAATCGTCTAATATAAAATCTATTTCCGAGAACTATGCAAACAAAATTTTGCTTGGGTACTTAAAAAGGGAGATCGAGACACTCCTGCCCTATCTACCAATTTCGTAAAACGGTAAATACCTGCAAGCGGATATCCCTACTTTTTAATATTGTCAACCAATATCATGGTTTGCCACAAGGAGGGGTCTTCGTCCATCGGTAATTGCGGACCGATTGCCAATGTCTGCCACCCTAGTTCTCGATCGCAGACCGCATAATTAAATCCGAGCGTGGGGTTTTCTTTGGGGTTCCAGCCAAACAGTGCCAACTGAGGAATGACCACAGACATTCGATAGCCGTCCGATGTCAATTCGCTTTCGATCATTAATTTCGCTCGATTTATCGCCGGTGATACTTCCCGAGAGCGATTAATCTTCAGGCAGCGACCGACCGGTTTGGTTAATTTTTCGGTTTTCGATTTAGACGATCCCGTGGGCAGAAAGATCATCCAGTGACAGAACTTAGTCGCGCGATGTACATCATGGGTGGCACGGGTGTCAATCCAAACTTGCAAGCCATCACTCTCGTGGACTTGTGTTTCCTCGCACCAAAGGGACTGTTTTTTTCCACTCACCTTCAACGAAATATATAACCCATCATCTCGCCAGCCCATTCTAATTTCGGCGAATGTCGGGCTTCCCTCCAAAGTCGCCAATGAAGGCAACCGATAATCCGCATCCAGCTCAAACAATCCTTGCGGCTGATTTTCCAAATACCGGCAAGGAATCCGGTAACGAAACATCAGGTTCTTAGGAATCTGATTGGACAATGCATTGGACATGGTGATTTGGTTGTTAAGAGGTTGTGGGGTTATGATGATCGTCGAGTGGCGGACAACAAGTCAACAAAAATTCTCGCAAGCGGCGATCGTCAACTTGAGTTGAATGCAGCAATCCAATCATCAGAGCATCTCGATCGCCACTTGGATGCATCTCCGCTGCCTGCACAAAATCAACGACTTGGCCGGCGGCCATCGAATCCTTAGGCCCATAAATTTGCATCCAGATGGCGTCTGGCTTTTTTGTATGAATGGAAATCCAAGGGGTAGGGGAATGGGGCAAATGAAAATGAACCACTTGTTTTTGGTTCCATTGGAATGTTCCATGAGGGGCAACCTCCAGCAACAATTGCTTGAGTTTTTTCAGCGAATCAAATTCCCATTCAAGGGTGCCGGCGTGGAACCCTTTCGACAAAAAATGCCATTTTTCACCCAGTGTTGCCCAGGGCGTTAAATCTTCCAGTTTAGTTTCGACCCGTTTTGCCCGATCCAAGAAACTGTCGATCGCTCTCTCTAAAAATTCCCAAAATGGCAAGATGTCGATCTCTTCGAACGAATGGACTTTGAATTCAATTTCTTGCATTTTGCCGACATTGTTGGTCACTTTGATTCGCGGAGCGTTGCCGTAGACGGGGATTTTGTCCAGATCATTGGCAGATGCCAAGGGGATTTCATCGATCACGTCTTCTCGTTTGAAAGTACGAGGTCGCACCCGGAACTTTAGTTTCAGGAACCAGGCATCGCCGGTCAGAGCATGAAAGAACCAGCCTTGATTTTTTTGCGTTCCGCTGATTTCCACCGTGGTACGGTCATTCCAATTGGTTTCTGAAAAACCGTCATGAGCTTCGATACGATCGACGATTTCAGCCAAGATTTTCCCGCTCCAATTGACCGTTTCGCCAAAGCGTCCGACGCGGGCTTCGGTGTGCCAGTGCCGTCCGTTGGACTCCCAAGGCATTTTTGCGTTGGCTCCGATGTCGGCAATATCCAGGTCGCCATCCAGCCAGCGATCGTTTTGACTGGGATCAAATGTTTCTCGTTGCCGATAGTCCCCTTCCACCAACATGGGCAGCAACGCCTCGCCAGTGTAACTGCGCGGTTGATTGGGATGGCTGGTTCCATTGTTAGAAGCAACCGCTAGAGCTTGTTGGGCGTAACTGGCGACTTCCTCGGGTGTCCCGGCGATTACGATTTCACCCCCATCCGCCCCGGCCTCGGGACCCAAGTCGATAACCCAATCGCCGGCCTTGATCAAGTCCAAGTTATGCTCGATCACCACGACCGTATTACCGATATCCACCAGTCGCTGAATCACATCTAATAACTTTTGTAAGTCATCAAAGTGCAAACCGGTCGAGGGTTCGTCCAACAAATACAGCGTCTTTCCGGTGTCGGGTCGGGCCAATTCGGCCGCCAGCTTGACGCGTTGTGCTTCACCGCCTGAGAGCGTGGCGGCACTTTGGCCCAATTTCACATAGTCCAACCCGACGTCACAAAGCATCTGCAGTACGCGACGAATTTTGGGCAAATTGTGGAACAGGTTCAATGCTTCCCGGCAAGACATTTGCAGTACGTCGGATATTGTGCGGCCCTGATATTGCACGGCCAGCGTATCTTGGTTGTATCGTTTTCCCTTGCACTCTTGACACTCGACCCAGATATCGGGCAAGAAGTGCATTTCAATACACGTCTGTCCGTTTCCTTGGCAAGCTTCACATCGCCCACCGGGGACATTGAAGCTGAATCGGCGAGTGGTATAACCGCGGAGCTTGGCATCTGGAAGTTGTGAGAACAGTTCACGAATCATTTCGAAAACCCCGGTGTAGGTCGCTGGATTGGAAGCCGGTGAATTTCCCAGTGACGACTGATCAACGCGGATGACCTTGTTAATATGTTCGATTCCGCGAATACCGCGATGCTTGCCTGGCGCAGTGGAAGCTCGGTGAAGTCGTCTGGCTAAGGCAGCATACAGAATGTCGTTGACCAACGAACTCTTGCCGCAACCGCTGGGACCGGTGATCATGGTCAAGGTCTGCAAGGGGATTGCGACATTGATATTTTTTAGATTGTTGTGCTGTGCCCCCACGATCTCCAGCGTGTTGCACAAAGGGGTAAATGGTTTGAGTGGTTTTGATCGACTGCCTGGGGGCTGCGGACTTGACGCACGAGCCATTTTGGCTGACTTTTTAGTTTCACTCTTTGCCGAACTCGATTTTTTTTTCGGTGATGGTTTTTTATTTGTCTTGGGGGCTGCTTTTGCCTTTGGTTTTCCCGCGTCGCGAGTAATTTCGTCTTTTTTACCTGTTGTTTTCGAGGGGGTTTTCACTGATTTCTTTTTGGTTTTGGCAACCAACTTGGTTGTAGCGGTGTTAGTCGATTCTGTCGCCTTGGTCGCTTTCTTGGCCTTGGTCGCTTTCTTGCCCTTAGTAGGTTGGGTGACTTTGGCAGTTTGGCTGACGTCTACCTTTTTTTCTGTTTTCTTTACTCTTGGCTTTGCGGCCGAAGTCGATTTTTTACCGGGTTGATTCAGCGGTGGGAGGCCCGCGGACAGAGCCGGACGGCGATTGAGCGGAACGGGGATCGACTTGCGGCCATTCAAATAAGGCCCGGTCACTGAACCATTTTGATCACCAATCGCCATTGGATCGGCCTGAGCGACGACACGGCCTCCCTCGGCTCCTGCGACTGGCCCAAAATCGCATAACATATCACTACTCTCGATCACTTCGCGGTCATGTTCGACGACGATCAGTGTATTCCCTAAATCTCTCAAGCGGTGCAGGGCTTTGACCAAGCGGGTGTTATCGCGAGGGTGCAACCCAATCGTCGGTTCATCCAAAACATACAACACGCCGCAGAGGCCACTCCCCAACTGGCTGGCCAAGCGAATGCGTTGGGCCTCACCGTTGGACAGCGACACGGCGGTGCGATCGAGCGTCAGGTACTCCAGTCCGACATCCTGCAGGAACTCCAGCCGGCTGGAGACATCCTTGATCATTTCGCCAGCAATTTTCTTTTCGCGAGCGTCCAGTTTCCATTGCGCGAAAGTTTGCTTCAACCTACCAATGGGCTGTCGGCACAAGCCATCAATGGTCGTTTCGCGAAACCGGACGGCTGCAGCATCATCGCGGAGGCGGCTGCCCCCACAGC
Source organism: Mariniblastus sp. (assembly GCA_041745975.1). Taxonomy (GTDB): domain Bacteria; phylum Planctomycetota; class Planctomycetia; order Pirellulales; family Pirellulaceae; genus Mariniblastus. The sequence goes on along the minus strand of JBGTHU010000274.1, from coordinate 2,331 downwards.
AACCGCATTCGACTTCCCCGACCAGCGAATTGAGTCGCATCCGAACGTTGGACGAAAGCCTGCCGGCCTCATCCAAGGTTTGGAAGATCCCTTTGTATTGAAACGCGAAATTCAAATCTAATTTTTTATCGGAGACTTCAAACCAGCGCCCGCCGGTGCCATAGAGGACCAGTTTACGCTTGCGAGCTTCCAATTGGCTGAAGGGGACATCGAAGGGAACGCCTGTCTCCCGGCACCAACACTCCAGCATCGCCCGGGAGATCGGATTCTCCAGATCCGGCCACAGCGAGACGGCCCCTTGGGCCAACGAATATTCGGGGTTTCGCATCACCACCGCCAAGTTCGCTCCCATTTGCGTACCGATCCCTTCGCAATCGGGGCACCAGCCGAGGGGGCTGTTAAAAGAGAAACTGTGCGGCGTCAAGCGATCGAAACTGCGACCACACTCTTCGCAAGCCAAGTGTTGACTGTGTTGGATAACATCCCAGTGTTGTTCGGCGACTCCCTCTCGCGCGACAGCCAGATGGATCACACCGTGACCTATGGACAATGCCGATTCGATACTGTCAGCAATTCGTGAGCGAGACTTGGACTGGATTGCAATTCGATCGACCACAATTTCAATCTGATGTTTGCCTCGCGGATTGAGCAGTGGCACTTCGTCGATATTGTAGGTAATTTGGTCGACGCGAATCCGCAAAAACCCACTCTCTTTCAATTCATCCCAGAGCGATTCGACGCTCTCTCCCGGCTGAATCTTGACGGGTGCCAACAGTAGCAACCGTGTGCCATCGGCATGCCGTTGGAAAATTTTATCAACGATTTGATCGCTGGTTTGGGTGCCGATGACCACATCGCAGTCCGGACAGTATGGCGTTCCCAACCGCGCCATCAAGACGCGTAGATAATCGTAAACTTCCGTGACCGTGCCGACCGTTGACCGGGGTGTTGACCCGAGCGTCTTTTGTTCAATGGCAATCGCCGGCGAGAGACCATCGATATGTTCGACGCGGGGTTTTTCCAACTGATTGACAAACTGCCGCGCATAGGTGCTGAGCGATTCGACGTAGCGACGTTGGCCTTCGGCGTAGATTGTGTCCATCGCCATCGAACTTTTTCCACTGCCGCTGGGCCCGCAGAAGACGGTCATTTGATCGCGTGGGATTGTTAGATCGATCGACTTGAGGTTGTGTTGTTCGGCACCGCGGACGGTAATTTCAGTCGCCAATCGCGGAATCAAAGCGCCACTTCCGTTTTTGCTCACATCAACGGCAGCCCCTTTGTCTTCGCATTGAGGGGCTGGTTCAATCGTCCCTTGATGACGTTGTTGGAGCAATCGATTCAGGGCGCGACCGGTATGCGATTGAGGGCACGCGGCAACATCTTCTGGGGTTCCGGCGACAACGACTTCGCCACCGCCGCCCCCTCCTTCGGGACCGATATCGATAATCCAGTCGGCGGTTTTGATCACATCTAAATTGTGCTCCACCACCAGCACTGTATTTCCGGCAGCAACAAAATTTTGCAGTACATTTAACAGCAGATGAATGTCGGCGAAATGCAGACCCGTAGTCGGCTCATCGAGCATATAAATGGTTTTTCCGGTACTACGCTTGGCTAATTCGCGGGCCAGCTTAATCCGTTGAGCCTCGCCGCCGGAGAGCGTTGGGGAAGGTTGGCCAATCTTCAAGTAATCCAATCCGACCGCGTGCAACGTTTCCAACTTGTTGCGAATCTTGGGAATGTTCTCAAAGAACTCCAATGCCTCAGCGATATCCATTTCCAACACGTCGGCAATCGATTTGCCGCGGAACTGCACCTGCAGGGTCTCGCGATTGAACCGATGTCCTTGACAGACCGGGCAAGTCACCCAGACATCGGCCAGAAAATCCATTTCCAGCTTATTTGATCCATTGCCCTCACATGCCTCGCAGCGTCCCCCTTTGACGTTGAAGCTAAATCGGCCAGCAGCATAACCGCGAGCTTTGGACTCGGGCAATTGTGTGTACAAATTTCGGATATCATCGAACAACTTGATGTAAGTGCCTGGATTAGAGCGGGGGGTTCGTCCGATGGGAGATTGATCGATGGCGATCATTTTATCCAACAGTTCGACCCCGCGGAGTTCCTGGAATTCACCAGCTTCACTGATGCCGCCGTTGAGACGTTCTTTTAACTCTTCACGGAGAATCGCATTGACGAAAGAACTCTTGCCGCTGCCACTGACGCCGGTGACGCAGACCAATCATCCCAGTGGGATTTCCACGTCGATATCTTTGAGGTTATTATGACGAGCCCCGATCAATTGCAGCACCTTGGTCGGATCGAAGG
>JBGTHU010000273.1:0-4355 GCA_041745975.1 Mariniblastus sp. | reverse complement strand
AATAAACAACAAGACCCCAAAGTAAACCGTTTGGCAGTACCCCGCATCCGCCTCCGAGGATTGGAGATAGAGGCTCGCTCCGGCCCAAGTCGCCAGAACGGGTGCGATAATGCCCGAATAGTTAACAACAGCTGCAATGAGCAACTCCACGGTTGAATCCTTTCATTACTTGACCATTTCTTCAATGAGTCGATCCAGCTCAGTCCAATGAGCCCCTGACTTCACGACGTTTCCGTCTTTGTCGACCACGATATTGACTGGCAACGTCAGAATGCCATAGCCAACCGCCAGACTGCTTTCCAAACCACCCGGATCGTAAACGTTGATCCACGGCAGCGGATTCTGTTTGACGAACTGTGCTGCCAATGCACGATCATTGTCTAAGTTCAGTCCCACGATTCGCAGTTTTTGTTTCGCGTACTTGGCCTGTAACTCCTTGAGAGCCCGCATGTCGGCTTTGCAGCTTTCGCACCAACTCGCCCAGCAATGGTAAATCACGGGTCCGCCTTTGTAGGCGTTGGAATTAAAGCTTCTATCATCGAGGGTTGGACCGCTAATGGCAAACGGTTTACCCCGCAGATTCAAGCGTCGCAGAGCCCCTGCAGCCTTCTTGCCGGCGTCGCTGGAAGCGAAGGAACTGCTTGCCTGGCCGTACCACTTGAGAGCCTCCTTCGAATCTCCAGTAAACTCGGCGGCCAGAGCGATTTGGAGCATGGCGTCTGCTGCGTCATTTGCCTCAGGATACTCTCGGATAAATGCTCGCAGGTTATTTAGGTAGGACTCATTCAAGTCGTCGTACTTGGCGTTGGGCTGCTGCATCTGCAAATTGTGCTCGGCAGTTATTTTTCGAAAGACCAGGTAGGCGATAGCGTCTGTACTGGAATTCGAATCCCTAAGTTTAGCCATAAAGTCTTCGATTCTCGCGATTCCGGTCGGGAACTCGCCGACCTGTGCGGCAGCGCTGACCGTATCGGCGAACTGCTCGATCCAAATATTTCTTTCAGCAGGTGATTCCGAATGGGCGACCAGTTTTTCGAGCACATCCGCACGTTTTCCATGCAAGACGGGAAGGTTGCCTGATTGGGAGGCCAGCTTGCTGTCGATCTCCTGCAACTCGTTGACGAGATTTTCCAGTGAGCGACTCATGCCTCCCCCAGCCTCCGAGGCATGACCAGCGCTGCGAGGAGTGAACGAGGTATGGAAGAAGACTCCGGATTCTTCTGCCGACGATTGATCTCCTATCAATCTGGGAAGGCTGGCCAAACGCCAAGCTCCCTCGACTTGAACCATCGACCCCACCATCAACTGGCGTGGCTGGCCGGCGTCCTCGAAGAGAGCGACGGCATTCTCGTAAACCATGATGTCCTTGGAGGACTTGTCCGTTCCCGCCGGAACGATCCCAGGTTTGTCGGCACCGAAATTCGTCCAGCGACTGTTGGGCGTCACTAGCCGTTGCTTGCTCATCCATTGCGTAAACTGCTCCTGAGCTGATTGGATGCGATCCTGAATGGACTCGACCATCGCACCACCCAAGCCCAAGGACTGCAACTCGGCTTCGGTCAACAATAACCGGTTAAATCTCTGCTGGTCATTATTCGCCAGGGCGGCAATGACCTCGGCCGTAACCTCCTCGGCGGAGATCAACTTCCAATAATCGATCGTACCGTCTTCGTTGCTGTCGATTCCCCAGCGAGTCCCCTCGGTATTGAGCCATCGGTACTCATCTGCTGTACCATTAAAGTTGGTATCCGACTCGCGATAGACTTCGACCCCGTTATTGAAGTAGCTCCATCGATCTGGCTTGTTGTCGCCATTGGTATCAACGAACCAACGGAGCGGCTGGCCGGCAGGGCCAGTCAGCCAAAAACCCTTGCCATCATCCCGCGCGATTCGCTCCAACTTGCACTTGGCCACGTCATCCGGAGACACTTTCTCATAGTTGACATCCGGCTGCCGGGGCTTGAACGAAAGAGCCTTGGTGAGCTCCTGAGTTTCGTCGCCAAGCAGCGGAGAGCTCATCGAGAAACCAGAGCTGAAAAGGGCGAGAGCCATCAAATGGGGCCATTTTGTGCGGTGCATTCGAATCATCCTGTCGGTTACAAGTGACAAGCCACAAACGGTGCTAGTAACAAGTTCCTGCGAGACTGCCGAACTGAAGCAGTCTAGCTGGCGTGTAGATACTCAATTGGGTGCGGACATTTCCGCGGGGCAACTTGCATGGAGTTTCTTGTAACAATTTACGCTGGACAAGTGAATCTCGTTTTTCCGTTTTGTCTGGATTTTGTCAATTTTGGCTTCGGACACCCTCTTCGACTGAAGTTGGCGACTTGGATCAGTCGATTACTGAAGCTTGCGTTGGGGGATTCCACGCCTTGAGGGCAGATCAACTAGAACGCAGGTGGCTCGCGGTTATTGATGTTGCCTTATTCACTACCGCCCCGCAACGTGAGGGGGTCGGGAGATTTTCCGCGGTGAAGAACCAGTCGCCAGAATAGCCGTGATTGCCAACAAGGAAAACAACGAGTTGACAGGCTGGACGCATCGACTAACATTTGGCAGTCTAGCAAGGTGGTGAAAGCCATCGATTGCCAACCCGCATTCCGAACCCAATTTTCGATCTGGGTGCGGAGAAATCGGGCGCGTAGCTCAGTTGGTTAGAGCGCGTCCCTGATAAGGACGAGGTCCCAGATTCGAGTTCTGGCGCGCCCACTTTCAGCAGTGTGAATTGACAAGTGTGAAGTTGGAAAATGCATTCTTTGCATTCCAAACTGCTCACTTCAGACTTTTTTCGGGGGTGTAGCTCAGTTGGTAGAGCACCTGCTTTGCACGCAGGGGGTCATCGGTTCGAGTCCGTTCACCTCCACTTGAGATTAGTGGTGAAACATCGTCCCAGTTGGGAGAAGCTATTGTAAACTTTCGCATGCCCATCGATTTGGGCTTGCGAAACAGAAATTCAATGGCAAACTATTGGGCGAGTAGTCGGAAACTGTGGATGCGATTGGAATACAATTTGCTCAACAGGTTTCCGCTTGTCGATGAGCTGCCAATCTGATCACTGATCGGAGGGGCAGGCATTGGCTAGTTTTGTCGGGTTGGCGGCAATCGGTTGGCCATGAAGTTTCGGAGAGCACCTTTCGGGGGCTTTCGAAATGATCAATGGCTGATAGTTTGACGACCCGAGGCTGCTGAGAGAATCGGGCCTGATTTTAAGATTTTATCTTTGACTGGCTTGACACTCTCTTTACAGCTCACTACAATACTCGACCCGCTACAAACTGGCTTTAGGGCCAGACAGCGGTTTTGATCTTTGACAATTTGGTTGATTGGTAATTAGGCATCTTTTGCAACAGTGGCGAAAGCCATTATGTTGCGACACGACGCTGGACAGTTTGCGATTGTTCCGATTGGTTGCCGACACGGCTTGTCTGTGTAGGTAAATTGATTGGGGCATTGAGCAAGCTGACCGATTTCGAATAGAGCATTCCATAGAGCGAAAGCTGGGGCGTCAACCCCGGCGCATCGAGATAGCGACTTTTGAGTGGTTGTTTTGGGTGGCGAGCGAGTCAAGGGGGCTGGTTGAACGACGAGTTCAATAGTTTCGTTGGCTGTTTTCTGCCTGGGCTTCGGCTGAAGAGTTCAAAATTTCGGTGGTCAAGTTACTAAGGGCGTATGGGGGATGTCTTGGCATCAGAAGGCGATGAAGGGCGTGGAAGTCTGCGAAAAGCTTGGGGGAGTCGACAAACAGGCTATGATCCCGAGGTACCTGAATTGACTTGTGCTGAATACATAGGCACAGGTGGCTAACCCAGGGAACTGAAACATCTAAGTACCTGGTGGAAAAGAAAGAAAAATCGATTTCCTCAGTAGTGGCGAGCGAACGGGAAATAGCCCAAACCACGGAGGTTTCCTCTGTGGGGTTGTAGGGTCTTTCACATGGGAGTTACAAAGCGAACACTAACTGAACAGCATGGAATGGCTGACCATAGACGGTGACAGTCCGGTAAGTGAAAGTGTAGCGCCTCCCGCAGGGTACCTGAGTAGGTCGAGTCACGTGGAACCTCGACTGAATCTACGGGGACCATCCCGTAAGGCTAAATACTCTCTGACGACCGATAGTGAACTAAGTAGAGCGATCGAAAGGTGAGAAGAACCCCGGCTAGGGGAGGACAGTGAACCTGAAACCATGCGCTTACAAGCTGTCGGAGCACTATGCCCTTCGGGGAAATGTGTGACGGCGTGCCTTTTGCATAATGATCCGGCGAGTTAAGGTGTCAGGCCAGGTTAAGCTGTTAAGCAGCGGAGCCGTAGCGAAAGCGAGTCTGATAAGGGCGTTAAGTCTGATGCCTTAGACGCGA
>JBGTHU010000272.1:0-12227 GCA_041745975.1 Mariniblastus sp. | reverse complement strand
CTCTCTCAGATTCAAGTAGTCGATTGGAGAAGCCTAATTCCAATTGGAATCCAATGGAATGCGGGCTGGGAAGAGGTGGCAATCGACTTGCGTGACCGTTGGTTGAAAGAGGCAAGTTTAGAGTCAAATTCAGAAACAAATTCAGAATCAAATTAAAGTGCCGTTAAACTCTTTTCGGCAGTCAATTGATAAAAAGATGAATAAGGTGGTTTAACATGGATCAAACAGGTTTTGCTTTCGAAAATGTCGGGCGACTTGCTGCTGATAGTCGAATGACTTCACCACAAGAAATAAAATTGAATCAAAAATCGACTCCTTACTGGTTTGTTTTTCTGCTGTTAATGTTAGCGATGCCCTTTGTTATCGGATTGATTTGGTACGGATTATATCAAGTGGCCGAGGGGCGAGCGGCGCAGCGTTTGGAACCGATTTATAGCGACATCGACTCGAGTCCCAGTCGCGCGTTAGATCGTATGACAAAAAAGCGTCTGGATGAAAACACAAGTCGCCAGTATACCCCTAAATTGGAAAAATTAGAAACCTTGGCGAATTCCTTGATCTCCAGTTATCCCAACAGCAAACTAATCCCATTTTTATCGAACGGGGTCAAGATTCCTTCGCTCGCGGAAAATGGAAGTTGGCCCTATGAGCCTGTCACCGTCGGTTTTTTAGAAATGGCCAATCCGCTGTTTCTGCTGGCTGATCAGATTGCTCAATCCCCAACCAAAATCTGGGTTCCAAACTCTCCTGTTAGGTCGCAGTACGCTTTGGCATGGACACACAATAACATGTTTCGATCGATTCAAGAATTAGAGATTCACTACTCTTTATATAAACGGGACATCGATAGAGCTTGGGCAGGGCTCGAAAGGCTTCAGGGGGTCAATAGAGCCAAGCACGGTTTTGAATCCCAAGTCGGATTTGACCATTCGATCGTTTTGCGTTCGCTGCAGGCGAATCTGTGGGATGAATCTCAACTCGAAAATTTAAAAAGCAGCTTCATCTATGACAGACCGGAAAACCCTTTGTTGGATAGTGAACAACTCAGAATTGAAAAGTTGCGATTACTTTACAACTTGGGTTACGACGAAGGTGGTAGGAATCAATTTTCGATTTTTTCACCCTCTCTTTCTGCTCAAAAAACGGAAAAGGTATTGGCTCTGTATGATATCAGCATCGCTCGCTCTTTAAGTTCGGCTGGATCGATTATCAAAATTCCAAACAAATTACTGACGGAATCGGAAATTAAAGAGAGAGGTTTTGATCCTATACGATTGGAAAAGTTGTTCGATAATTTTTTAATTGGAATGCGTCCGACTTACAATCGCATCCAAAGTAAGGATTTTGAAAGGTTGGCACGAACCGCGTTTACCATCAAAGAATATCACTTGAAATTTGGGGACTGGCCGAGTGAATTGAAGGATTTGGGAAAACTAGGATTGACTGTTGAAGATTGGTCTACGTTGGCGGGATACCCTTTCGGTTTTCGCCAGCAAGATGATTCAATCCTTCTCTGGCGTTACAAGACCTCTTATGGGGGAAGACTCAAAGGGTATATGTTTTTGCAAGGCCCCCCTCCAATCGATCCACCCGCCGCTTCTGAACCAGGTACCTGGCCCCGGCAACTTGTGGAGATTCGGTAGCATGATTTCGAACAATTAAAACCGAATAAAACGGGCCCGATTTCACCAGAGACACACCAGCGGTTCTCCAGTTCTTCGTTTTGTTCCCTCGTTGGGTCAGCAATTGTCTCAGAATATGGTCGGATTGCCAACCGCAGGAAATTGAGGAATAATGATGTCAAATCGCCGGAAGAATTTTCAATCTTAAGTCGTCAACCGACCTTTGCTGTTAAAGCAATTGCCGATTTTAACAAGTTGTTTCATTTGTTAAGTTTTTTAAGCAGAGAGGATAGTCTATGAAAGTGACACTTCAACGGTTGTTTTCCATGATGGCAATGGCTGGCGGGATAACAATCCATGCTGCGGCCATATTCGCAGGAGCAGTGGTTTCTCAAGAAGATGGGATCACGACTCAAGCTGCCAATAATGTCGCCAACACTCAGGTGGATAAAGCGTCATCCGACGGAAGTGATCCATCCAAGCCAAAGATGGCCGGTTATGAATTTGAGAAACCGTTCCGGGTCGAGGCCGATGGCCAGCCAGTAGCGGTCGAGTCCCCCGGATATGCATGCCCGACCATGGCCGATGTCGATGGTGATGGCGTACCCGATTTGGTTGTCGGACAATTCCGAGCTGGCAACATGCAATTTTTTCGAAACTTGGCAGGTAAAAATCAACCTCCCCAATTCGCGGCAGGCGAGTGGCTTATGACGAACGAAGATCGAGCCGTGGTGCCGGGCGTTTGGTGATGTACCAGCTCGACTCCACAGTTTGTGGACTGGAATAATAATGGAAAGCTGGATATCTTGTCCGGATGCTATTGGACTGACGACAGCCAGGCAGGTCAGATTATGTTGCTGGCCGGACAAGGCAACCTACAATTCAGCGAAGCCGTGCCGCTGACCAATGCCGCTGGCAACCCGCTAGAAAATGTTGCTCTCACGGAGGAACAGGCCAGTGGGAACGGCGACGAGATCCTCGATGCGATCTGCACTCAGCAGTTTGCCGTTGACTATGACGGCGATGGGGACTTGGATCTGATTGTTGGCTCGTTTGGTCCCAAGTTTTTCTTTTATGAAAATTTGGGTGATGCGACCAATCCGCAGTTGAGCGAGACTCCCGTGGAATTGCCAATTAAGTCGCCCGACTACCATTCGGCTCCCCACTTGGTAGACTGGAATGGCAACGGCAAACTGGATCTGATTACGGGCAGTTCCAGCGGTGCGGTATATATTAGTTTCAATGAGGGAACTCGCCAGGCTCCTCAATGGGGCGAGTTTAAGACACTGATTCCTGCCATGGGAGGAGGACAGCAAACAACGGTTGGAGAACAGGAAATTATTCCGGGAAGTTCAACTCGCGTTTGGGCTCATGATTGGAACGGCGACGGCCAATTAGATTTAATTGTTGGTGACATGGTGTCGATTTCAAATCCAGCAGATGGTATGACCAACGAAGAGTTTCAAGCCAAAGAAGCGGAACATAATCAGAAAATGGCCGAACTGTCTGAGTCGCGCGGCGATTTTGTGGAACGTTACCAAGAGGCTGCCCAGGCGGGTGATATCAGCGAAGAGCTTGTCGCAGAAATGCAAGAGTATCAACAAGCCTTTATGAATCTGTATCAATCACGTAGTGAATGGGTGACCGAACAAAGGACAGGTCACGTGTGGGTTTTCCTTCGCAAGAAAAATGATGAGCCAACGCCGTCGTTCAATGATTAACCAATGCACTACGTCATGCAGCTGAATTGTCACGTTTGACAAAATCAACACGCCTAGCACGCGGGTTCAATATTGCTCGTCTTGGTTGGGAAAGTCACACGCCTTGACATCTTCAATGTAATGCTGGACCGCTTTTTTGATTTCTTCAAACAGAGACAAATAGCGTCGCAAAAAACGGGGATTGAAATCTTGATTGATCCCCAGCATGTCATGCATGACTAACACTTGACCGTCCACGCCGCCGCCTGCCCCAATGCCAATGGTGGGTATTTGTAAATGTTCAGTGACTCGGCTGGCAAGTTCAGCCGGGATTTTTTCCAACACGATGGCAAAACAGCCGAGTGACTCCAGCAACAAGGCATTTTCGATTAAGCCAGCGGCTTCGTCTTGGTCGGTTGCCCGCACGGAGTAGGTGCCGAATTTGTAAATGCTTTGCGGGGTCAACCCTAAGTGCCCCATGACCGGTATTCCGGCGGTTAAAATCCGTTCAATGCTCCCCTTGATTTCCTTGCCACCTTCCAGTTTCACCGCATGAGCCCCACTCTCTTTCATGATTCTCACTGCGGAGTTGAGTGCTTCCAGAGAATTTCCCTGATAGGTTCCAAAGGGCAGATCGACCACCACCAGACAGCGTTGAATCGCTCGAATCACCGAGCTGGCATGGTAGATCATTTGGTCCAATGTGATTGGCAAAGTCGTTTCATGGCCCGCCATCACATTGGAAGCGCTGTCACCGACCAGTAGCACATCGATCCCCGCTTGGTCAAAAATCCGAGCCATTGAAAAATCGTAAGCGGTCAACATCGAAATTTTTTCATGTTGATGCTTCATTTGTTGCAGCACGTGCGTGGTGACACGCTTAATCCCTTTCAGTCGGGTGGACATGGTGTTCTCTTTTCTGGTCTGCTTTTTTTCATTTAAGGCCCATTGAACCCTGAATCAATCAACAATCATCGCCATGCATTTCAGCCTCATGGTATCGGCCGCATGGTATCGGCCGGGGTACATGTGGCCAAATTAATGTGGCCAATCGAAACTTAGCGAGTTTTATCTCGGCCTAATTAATTGGGCGGAACAGAGTAGCCGAATTGATGCTCGCCCAACTTGCCAACTGCACCACAATGACGATTGGATGCTGTCCTATGATACTCTATCCACCGACTTGTTGGTATGGTGAATGAAGGAGGCGTTTCTGCGAGACGTCGCGAATCAAGTCGCTTAGTATTTCGCTACAAAGAACCGGATGGCTGGCGTTATTCGGCTATAAAGTCCTTTGCGGTGCTGTCCAACTAAGTAGTAATCAACTGCTAATTCCGTTTGCTCAAAGACTTAAAGCCCGGATGTTAAAACATCCGGGCTCCTCGTCCACCTTCGGAGAAGTAACGATAAGAATCGTTGTTTTGGTTGGTCAATTGGGGATGCTCGATCGTTCGACAGCTGATTCTAAATGCACCATCGGTTCCAAATACGTTGGCGATCAAGGGCTGCCGGTTAGATTTGAGTATCCTTTCATGACCGGTTGTCGTTTTCGTGATTAACCTATGACGCAAGTGGTATGCCAATCGAAAATGATTGAAGAAAATAGCGGGAAAAAGTAGTGGATATCGGAAGGTGGCGGCCCCTGCCGCGACACAAATCAATCAAAAGGTGTTACCGTTCACGGACAGGAAGAATAGTCGAGGCTTTCGCCGAGGCAATTCATAGCGCATCGACTGCGTCGAGTAGGAATTATCTTGGCGGGAGCCTGGACATCCCAATAAAATTTAGTCGATTTTGTGAGGCGAAATCTATTCGCCAGTGGTTACGAAAAATCAACCTTGTTGCTAAACATCAACGGCCGGATGCATTTTCGAAACAGTTAGGCTTTGCCCCCAAGGAACTGTCCCGAATTTACTTTCCAGTTCCAGCGGAACGGCGCAAGCCGTCCGGAATCACAAAAACCAGAGGGCTCGCGGCCTTCCGCTACCATCAAACCTTAATTCGGGACAGTTCTTAAAGGGGGCTAACCCTTTAGGGACAAAGCCGGGTCGAACGACAGATCTTGTCGGTTTTTCTCATCTCGTTTTATGGATTGTTCCGATTAGCAAGTTCTTTGGTGGTTTCTCGAATTGAGTAGGAAGAGGAATCATTTTGATTCTTCGCAACGATCAGTTCAGCCAAAAAGCCACTGGTCAGCAATTGCACGCCCAACAGCAAGCTTCCCAAGGAATACAAAAGCAGGGGGCGTTGGTGGAGGGGTGGCCAGTCTGGATACCAGCAAATTCGCATCAGCCAATAGCAGGCCATCCAGGCCATGCCAGCACTTCCCAGGCCGCCAGCGACCAGCCCCAACGTACCCAGCAAATGCTGAGGGCGTTGCACATAACCTGTTAAGAAACTGACCGTCAAAAGGTCGAGCAATCCCTTGATCAATCGCTTCGAACCGTATTTAGATTGACCGAACTTTCGAGCGCGATGATTGACTGGCAATTCAGCGATTCGAAAACCACGACTGGCTGCCAACACGGGAACGAACCGATGCAATTCAGCATACAACCGAATTTCATCAAAAACCTCTCGCCGGTAAATCTTCAAACCACAGTTGTGATCATGCAGCTGAACCCCAGTTAATTGGCTGACCAGACGATTAAAAACCCATGAAGGGAGGCGTTTACTCAACGGGTCTTGTCGATTGGTTTTCCAACCACTGACTAAATCATAGCCCTCGTTCAGTTTTTTTAATAATTGGGGAATCTCCGCAGGGTCATCTTGCAGATCAGCATCGATGGTAACGATCAAATCGCCTTGCGATCGCTCAATACCGGCTTGCATCGCGGCAGCCTTGCCAAAATTTTTCCGAAAACGGATGGCGTGTACGCGTGAATGATTGCAGGCTAAATGCCTCATCACGTCCCAGCTTTGATCGCGCGAACCATCATCTATAAAGATCACTTCTACACTAACTGGCTTATCGTCAGGCGTTGCCCAGTGAATCGATTGAATCTGTTGCAACAAGATTTCCAGCGATTCCGCTTCATTAAGCACCGGAATCAAGATGGAGATATTGGGCATTGGATGGGGACGAATCGAAAGGAGAGGTGTCTATTATCGGTCGACGGTTTCAGGCAATTGGAAAATAATAAATTAATTGTAACCGTTCACGGGTAAGAAGGGACGTCGAGGCTCCTGCCGACAAAATTCGCTGAATCGGTGAGGCGACAAATAATCGTGAACGATCACAATAAGTTTTATCTTGAAATTTAAAAATCGGCCATTTCAATTTTGAACAATTAATTTTAATCTTCTACGTAACTCATTGCAACGCACGGGAAATGACCTGGAGAAATTCGCCGGGGTTGGCATCGAATTCCAGGCGAGATTGCTGATCGGAAAACAAAAGAATTCGTTGTTTGGGCGCTGTGCCTAAAAAAACTCCCCAAGATTCCTTACCTGCGACAAGATCGCCTGTTTTGGCAAAAATGACAGGATCAAATCCTGAAAATAATGGGCTGTAGAATTCCGGTTCACGCAAAAATTCTTCCCTTGAGGCTTGGTCAACGAACAAGTAGAGTTGGTTGCGATGGAAGCAACCCCATCGGCGATCCCCACTAGCCCATTTTTGTGATTTGAGCAATGTTACTGGACAATGGCCCTGCAGCATCGGCAAAATCTCTTCCTGTGCCGAAGCGGTTATTGGGAGGCTCGCCATTGAACTCGAAGAATTTAACAAACTCGAAGAATTTGACAAACTTGATGAATTTGAAGAACTCAACGAGCTCGACGTCATTTTGCTGGGAGCGAAATCCTGGCTGGCCACCGAATTATCGGACGCCGATTTAAGATTGGGTTTCATTGTGGCAGCAGTCAGCCGACCGAAATCGGTATCGCCAGTTTGACTGACGAAAAAACGATCGTTAACGATACGCAGAGGCGCGGAATTTTTGGTTGCAGCAGCGATATCTTGCGGATTTAATTCCGATCTTGTACTGACGTGCTGACCGTTTATCGAAGGGGCCACGTGGCGTTTGGCATTGCCATTCGGGAAGGTATTTTTATCGAAATCGCTCCCTTCACTCGACGCAATAATTTCCTTTTTCGGCTCGGCTTGCGGTGGGTTGAAGAACCGATTGTTGACGCGAGCACCACCATTGGCGATTCGGCCTTTGGGCCGATCCAATTGAGGGGGCAGGGTTTTCTGCGACTTGGTTGGCGTTTCTGCGTTGCGGACAAAACGATCCTGGGGCCTCGTGATGGAAGGGGCTCGCTCAAGCAGTTCATTGGGTGATTTCGGACGCAAGCTGTCACCTGATGATGTGGCTCGCATGAATTGCTGAGTGTTCTCATGTTTCCGAGTAATTGCCGAGTCAACCTCGTCGAATCCGTGAACCTGAATGAGATTGTTTGTCTGTTGGATTTTGGTAAAGATGGCCTCGTACGACTTTATGTCGCTGGGGCTATTTCGTTTAGCCACAATTTTTTTGCTGGGGGTTAGCAACACGTCGGCGGGAACTTCGTGAACACCGAATTGAACTGCCAAATCTGGGTATTGGTCGACATCTATAAGAACCGGTACTGCCAGCTGATTTAAGTCGCGACAGATGGAGGGATTGGTGAAAATAAATTTCTTGATGTTTTGACTACGTCGACTCCAGTCGGCAGTAAAGTGGATTAACACTAATTTCGAAGATTGTTCAGCTCTCGAGCAACCCTTTTGCAGATCTCGTTCCCATTGAATGCAATCCTGGGCATGGGATGACTGGGTATGGGATGACTGGGTATGGGATGAGGCAAAGGCGGATGAGGCAAAGGCAAACGACAAGAGGTAAGCCATGGTTGACAGGGCAATTTGACTTCCTCTTCGATGGACAGTAAGCGGTAGGACAAACATCCGATTGAATATAAATTAGATTTTCCGGTATTATCAGTTATTCTTTAAGATCGGTATCGAAGCGACCAAGGAAAAGATAAATCGTCTAATTTAGACTTATTTTGGCGAATGCCATCAGGGAAACGTGAATTGGCAGCAGCGAATCGAAATAGTTTTTGGGGGAATAAAAAATCTCCCATGGGAATCAAAAAACTCTTCACTTGTTACAATATAAAGGCTTTATTTGACGATTTTTTTGGCAAACGATTGCAGTTATCTGGCTTAAATGCCGAAAATTTATTGACTCATTTATCAAAAAAACCTGAAAATATTGTAGAAATCGGTTCTTTTAAGGTTGACACAGAGCAGAATGCAAGTAAAAATTACGAAGTCCTGTAGCTTCAAGTTCTTGCTCGGCCGCTATCAAAAACGTCGCGTTGATTTGGATGACTTTAAGTCGACTACTCGGATAGACAAATGATGCTCGTTGATAATCTTTCCTCAGCAACATTTGCCAGAGGTTTTGCCACATAACAATTAGTTTGTGTGTGGCTTTTGGCTCGACAGGCCCTTCGCGGAGCATTGACCAAACAATGACCCTATTTTGATCAATTGAACAATGATCTATTAAATCATTCGATTTTTGTCAAAATTAAGGTAACGCAAAACAGCCACGGTTTCTGTGGTGAATGCTCTTTGTTTCCGCATGGGATCCGATTCTGATATTGCGTATTTGATAGTTAATGCGAATGAGCAATGTTATGGGATGTCACAAATAAGTAGGACTAAAAAGTAATACAAATTGGTAATCCTACTGTCGAAAGTACTGTTGAAATTAATTCATGCTTTGAATTTTTATCAGATTAACAAAGGAATCCTCCCCGGCACGGAGATAACTCAGTCGCCATTCCACTTTGCGGCATCGGCCATTGATAAGCTGTTTTTCAACTTTGGCATTAGCTCAAGTTTGATCGCAAGTAGCTTGTGATCGGATCGCTTCACTGGTAGCAATGATCGTCTAAACGCGGCCCAAGATCGTTCGATTTGTAAACGAGCTGTGTTGGGAATGCAAGCTGGTAACTGTGTTGAAGTCCTGATCGCTCAGTGGATCGGGGCCGTTTGAGCCTGCAATTTTTGTTGGGCTCGCCAGTTGGGAATGGAAAACAATCGCCAAGGAAATTTATTTCAAAAAGCTGCATCAGACTGCCTGTCAACAGGAATCGTCGCAGACTTTTTTATGCTGCAAATTCAGGTGCATTAATGCCAAAGAAATCAGTTCGTTCTTCTGCAGACATCGGTGATGAAAGTCTGCAATCAAATTCTTCTAACAACGAATACCCTATGGAATCCTCAGCCGACATAACACCCAAAAGACGCACTAGCCGTTCCCGACGCAGAATTTCCGCCGACGAAATTGTGGAATCGACGACTGATCAGGCGGAAAGAGGAGATGGCAATTCCAACCGACCGCGTGAAAAATCGGAAAGCACCGATGTGAATTCGGGTAACAAAAAAAATAGGCCTTCCAGACCAACTCACTCCCGCAAATCCAACTCTGGTTCAGATTCCAGCTCAGAATCAAATTCGGGTTCCCATTCAAGCTCCAACTCCAACTCCAATCCCGGCTCCAGTGTGGGGCGATCCGATTCGTCGGGTGATGAGCGGGGCAGTCGCAGGTCGCGTCGGCGACGTGACACGCCTCGGCAAACTTCTTCGAACAATGCGAACCCGCGAGGTGATCGCAATAATTCCGGGCAAAGAAAAAACGCTCAACGTTCTCGGCAAAACAACAAGCCCACCAATAAACCGAATCGGGATCGACGTAACGATCCGGTTCATTTAGATGATTCCGAGTTATTTGAGAGCGTCGGAATGCTGGAGGTTCACCCCAACGGCTACGGCTTTATGCGGCACCCTAGCAATAACTATTCGCGTGAAAAATCTGATCCCTTTGTGCCTGGTACTATGATCGAAAAAGTTGGTTTGCGTCCTGGGGTCATGATTCGCGGCATGGTACAACCGGGGAAGCGTCAACAAGGGCCTCGACTCCGAGAAATCATTGATATCGATGGTGTCATTCCAGACGAATATAGCCAAATTAAGAACTTTGATGATCTTACGCCAATCAACCCAGTCTATTGGTACAAGCTGGAAACGGGACCCGAACCACTTACCACCCGCGTAATGGATCTGTTGACGCCACTGGGCAAGGGTCAGCGAGCCTTGATTGTCGCGCCGCCGCGAAGCGGTAAAACGGTGATGATGCAGCATATCGCCAATGGTATTGCAGAAAATCATCCGAATTCCAAGCTAATTGTTCTGCTGGTTGATGAACGGCCCGAAGAGGTAACCGATATGAAGCGAAGCGTTCGCGGTGAAGTCATTGCCAGCAGTTTGGATGAAGACATCGAAAGCCACGTGCGTCTCTCTCAAATGGTAATCGCCCGTTGCAAGCGATTGGCGGAGATGGGACAAGATGTCTTTCTGCTGATGGATTCGATCACTCGTTTGGCCCGCGCTTTCAATAAGTGGGTGGGAAACACAGGCCGAACTATGTCCGGTGGTGTCGACATCAAAGCGATGGATATTCCTAAAAAATTGTTCTCTTCCGCAAGAGCGTTTGAAGAGGGAGGGTCGCTCACGATTGTCGGCACCGCGCTGGTCGATACCGGCAGCCGGATGGACGAGTTGATTTTTCAAGAATTCAAAGGTACCGGAAACATGGAATTGGTGCTCGATCGAAAACTGGCCGACCGGCGAGTCTGGCCGGCGATCGACATTAATCAGTCCGGTACCCGTCGCGAGGAATTGCTTTTGCATCCGGAAACATTGCACGCCGTCACCATGTTGCGACGAACACTGTCCTCGATGAGCCATGTTGAGGCCATGGAGCAACTGACGAAACAACTCTCCCGTTTTAAGACGAACAAGGAATTTATCAACTTGATCAGCGGAAAAATGGGAGACTTGTAATTGTAAGTGATTGCAAGATCTCCAGTGGCCTTGTTGCCAACTTTTCCACAATCGATTATGATTCGTCAGTTGAGACCTTTGGAGGGTAGGCGAATGGTTAGCGGCTTCATTGGAAATGAAGTGCCGGGCAACCGGTTGCGGGTTCGATCCCCGTGCCCTCCGCCTCAGTAAGTTGGAATTTCTCGCCCCGTTTCTTCAAACGAGGCGAGAAGTTTTTTTTTAAAAAAGCAGTAACTTGTGACAATGTTTTTTTGCCCTGGAGCCTATCTGAAAAAGGGACACTACCGACCGACGCAAATAGCTTCCGAAACTTGCCGCAGGATCAAACTAACGGGGTATTGATCTCGTCAAAGTCGGCCAATCGAATGGCGTCGAAGCGGATTTTTGGGTTATCTTTTTCCAGCGTTTTCACGTTCCATTCAGTTTGAAGTAAAACCGCGTCGTGCCCAAATTGGTCTTTGACTAACATCGAAGTGTACGGGAGTTGAAGCGATTTAATTTCATCTTCACTGGCTTCGAACCAGCGAACGAATTTGTATGGTTTCCAGCTTATCCGAGTGGTGGCATTATATTCGGACTCCAATCGGTACTGCACCACGTCGAATTGCAGTTCCCCCACGGCTGCCAAGATTTTTTCTCTTCTGGCACCCAGCACATCGTAAAAGACCTGGATTGCGCCTTCTTCCACCAGTTGATCCAATCCCCGATCGAATTGCTTGCGTCGAGAGGTGTCAGCACATTCAAACACGGCAAAGAATTCTGGTGAGAACTGGGGCAGCGGTTCGAATTGAACTGGTTTCCCTTCACACAGCGTATCTCCCAGTCGAAATTCACCGGGATTGATCAAGCCGATGATATCGCCGGGGAACGCTTCGTCCATAGTCAAGCGTTCTTGACCAAAAATTTTCAGAGCTCGTGGAAGTCGCAAGCGTTTGCCACTGCGGCGGACGGTAACTTCCATATCGCGAGCGAATCGTCCGCTGCAGACCCGCACAAACGCGACCCGGTCTCGATGTTTGGGGTCCAGATTGGCTTGGATCTTGAACACGAAACCTGTAAATTCTG
>JBGTHU010000271.1:0-2305 GCA_041745975.1 Mariniblastus sp. | reverse complement strand
ACCAACATCGGAGCGGATGAACACCAAAAAATTCGGGAACGTTTTCCAATAACGCCCCGCTCCAACCGAATCAGTCACATTGACGATTATAACCGCAGTTGGTTCTTTCGAAAATTAGAGTATCATTGATTGAGATCATTCTCGGCAGCTGACAAATAAACCTTCTTAAACAAAAATTAAAACAACGGACGCTATGGAAACGGCTCAACTGGCGGACACACATTCGCTGCAACCATCGACAACCGCCATCTCTTGCACTGACTTGAATAAGGTTTACAGTGAAGGAATACTGGGGAGATCCCGCTTTTCCGCGTTGAAAAACGTTTCTTTTTCGGTGCAAGCGGGAGAGATTTTTGGGTTGCTGGGCCCCAATGGGGCTGGCAAAACGACCTTCATCAAGGTGTTGTTAGGGATCATCAAAAAAACCAGTGGGCATGCGACATTAATGAATCACCCTGCCGGTAGTCAGGCGGGGCGTCAAATGACGGGTTACCTGCCGGAGCACTTGCGAATTCCGCCTCACTTAAATGCTTATTCCGCTTTGGAGTGTTATGGCAATTTGAGCAACGTCCCCAATTCGGTGATTCGTCGCAAGCGCGATGACTTGCTGGAGTTAGTCGGACTATCGGGACGAGCCAAGGATCGCTGTAAAAAGTACTCGAAGGGGATGCTGCAGCGATTGGGATTGGCCCAAGCCCTGCTGCATGATCCTCCGCTGCTGATTTTGGATGAGCCAACCGACGGCTTAGACCCTCAAGCCCGTGCTGAAATGCGACAAATCATCCGCAAGCTCAGCCAACGCGGCGTGACCATTTTTCTCAACAGCCACTTATTGCAGGAAGTCGAAATGATCTGCCAACGAGTGGCGATCCTGAATCGGGGGGAGTTAAAATACTGCGGCAGCGTCAGCGAAATTGGCCAATTTGTCAAAGATCAAGTTGGTAAGCAGAAGGCGGAAATTCATTTGCGCGTTGATGTGATAGGTGCTCCATCACAAATCCAAACTGCCGTGGCCGGTTTTGATTGCCAAGTCAATGCCGTTGACGACTCTCCAAGATCTATTTTGACACTGCAGGTCGACCACCAAGACGACGTTGATCGCTTGGTCGATGCGTTGCGGTCACAGGGGATCAGTCTCTGCGGCCTCACCCGCAAGCAGACTTCTTTGGAGGATGCGTTTTTGCACTTAGTGGCTCGCCCCGATTCTCAATCCTTGATTGATCAACAGATGTCAAAATTGAATAACTGAGTTGATTGCCGTTTGGCTCAACTTCCCTTGTAGATTTTTCACGTCCATTTTTTGTTTATTTTTCCAATCGATATTATGCGACCCTACCTGGCAATTATTAAAGATTCTTTTCGAGCCGCAATGGCCTCGCGAGTGCTTTACGTATTACTGCTGTTGATTACATTGCTGCTGTGTGTGCTGGCTCCATTGCACATTCGCGAAACGCTCGATTGGAAATTGGAATTGGAGGCCAACGTCAAGGGACGACTGTTGATCGATCGGTTGGTAGAACGTCGACAGGAGAACACGGCAGTGGGCCGCATTTGGGAACTGTTGCCCGAATCGACTCAGACCAATCTGTTGGAATTTTCATCCAATCGCCGTGCCGACGAGCAAGATTCAACCGACACCGACAACCTCGAGAACCAATTCGAACGAATGGGACGGGAAATTGAGTTGTCCAACGAGTTGATCGAAAAGCTAAATGAAATTATTCAGCAACGAGATTTTTATCGCAGCGAAGACTGGCCAGCTCGTTATACCGCCGGTGAAATCACCGAGTTGCTGGACGTGGGTGTCGACAAATTGTCTGACGTTCAAGTCTACCGTTTGAACCGGTTGCTGATCGCCGCTGCCGTATATCCGGCGATTGAGGCGGGTTCGCAGTCCGCAATCCAATTGCGATATGCGATCTGGGAAATCCCCATTCCGATCCGCATGTCACAACCGCAATTCGCTCAAATTCTATCCGCTAGTTTGCCGTTTTACTTTGATAAATTTGTGATGTCGATCGGCCTGTTGATTGCAATCATCGTCACCGCCAATATGATACCGGAAACGTTTGAACCGGGTTCGTTGAACTTGTTGTTGAGCAAGCCGGTGAGTCGCTGGGGACTGTTCACAGCCAAATTTTTTGGAGGGTGTGTGTTCATCGGCTTGTGTGCATTCTATCTATTCTTTGGGGTTTGGCTCTGGTTGGGGCTGAGCATGGGCATCTGGGACCGCAGTGTGCTTTTAAGTATTCCGCTGTATATCGTTGTATTCGCAATTTATTTCGCGGTGTCCGCATTTATTGGA
>JBGTHU010000270.1:0-10890 GCA_041745975.1 Mariniblastus sp. | reverse complement strand
ACATGAATGATGTCAACGAATTGCCTATTCACTATGCAGTTTCTACAATCGATGGATTTCAACCTGTCTATGAGACTTTTTTAATCGATGATATAGAAGTGGAAGAGGCATCGCATTATCCTGAATTTAATTTGGAAACCTTTGGACTCATCGGTAATTCTGAAGGGGACATTCAAAATTCCGGTGAGCCAATATATTGGTCGATGCAATTCATGTTGGGAATTGCCGCTGTGATCTTGCTGACAGTAGTATTTTTATATTTTAAGAGGAAGAACGCAAAATGCGGAACGAACAACGATTGAGAATTTTGATAATTTGTTTGTTTTTGACCGGGAATTCTTTCTTGATAGTTTTTCCGCAAGACATGCCCTCAGCCAACTTTAGTTCCGAGGATCTTGTGTATTTTCTTGGCAGTGACATTCTCGACTCAGATTATTTTCTTGACGAAATTGATATCGTCCAATCTCAAAAAAAGAAATTGAGAGAGACAGTAGAAAAGAACTCATTAATTTTGGTAAAACTCATGTCTACTGCCGGAGGAGAAAAAGTCGATCCCAATGCCTTTGCGGATTTCATGGCCCAAATGTCGCAAGAAATAAACTCGATTTTGTTACCCCATCAATTCAAGGTCATGAAAGGAAAAATCAGTCAACGTGAGTATCAGAAGAAATATGGATGCGAGCCAGTTGATTTGATTTTTATAGTCGCGGATCGACTAAAGCTCGCGGAACATGACAAACAGCGTCTGCTAGAAGAAGCCAAACAAATCAGGCAATCCTATCATGATAAACTGTCCGAACTGAGAGAGCAGGCTAAGGAGAAATGTCTCGGAATTTTGCCGGAAGAAAACTTGAAACGATTAACTATTTACTCGGCGATAGCCAAGGGAAGTGAGGCAAAGGTCAAGATTTTACAGGCGAGGATTCTAGAGCTTGCAATTCAAGAAAAACAGTTTGATCAAGTAGAAAAGTTGATATATGCCGAGTTCATTTACGATTTACCGACCAACCAATTTGCTCGCGATATGCTATTGTTTAATCAAGCTCAAATTGAAGAGCATGAAGCCTCGCTTCAGCTTGCGTGGTCGCAACCAAACGAATACTCTGGTTTTTTTGAGAATGCAAAATTAGAAGCGATGGAATCCATGAAAACCGGCGATCTCGATGCACTTAAGAAACTTCACGATGACCAACAACGATCACACGGAAACCAACTTATTGAGAAAGCTAATTTTATCGGAGACCGAGTATTAACTCAAAAACAAATACTTGCCGCAAAAGAATACTCTCAATTTCGAAGAAAATCTCTGGAAGCCGGAAATGATGACTTCTTCGGTATGCTTGCAGTTGTCGGGAGTATGGAAGATTCAAAAGACAAAGCGAAAATCAAGAAGTTCATTGACCAAGCAAGTGAACAGTTTTACAAGAATAGGAAAAAAATTCTCGAAGATGCTTTCAATGAAATATTCAACCTAATTCCGATACCGGGAAAAGAGCATTTCATCGAGTTGTTTGGCAAGGACATGTATGATTACGAATCGGAGAGACTTTTCCGGAAGAAGTGACCGCCGTAGAAGCAAATCAATATTACGATTGAGCAGTGCAATACGCTGCACTTTTGGAGTTACCATTCGGGAGGAGCGAATTTTGCGTTGGCCGACGGTTCGGTCCGTTTGATCCCTTAAGCGATCGAAGATGCCGTAATGCGGGCCTTGGCCACTCGGGCTGGTGGGGAAGTGGTGAGTGTTGATTTTTGAAAACGCTCACTATGCAGATTGCCCCCCTCCCTATTCACAAGCGGACAGTGTCGCGCTGCGGCACTGTCAGGTCGGAAATCAGACGGGTCGGCCCACCGGTGGCACCATTGATTCTCGGATCAACGAGAGCTAAATCAAAACGAATGCGTCAGGTTATGATTCCCTCAAGCTTCGATTTATCGAATCGATCGTTGTTTGTAGAGTCTCTATTTGTTGCTGCAAGCAGTCAATCTTTTTCTCCAATTGATCATTATTGTCGATGGTCATTTCATCCACAAAAATTGCATTGGCCAATGAGAGTCCGAAAACGCCGCCCAACAGCAAGGTGGTGGCGAAAAAAGTTTTGACAACGGCAACCGTGAATTCCACTGGTAATCCAAATAACGATAGCTCACCCTCCTTGATCTTGTCTGCCACTTGCAATGGTATTTCGTTCCAACCCTCTACGGTAAAAACCTGAAACATGGTGTACATCGCCGAAAACGGATCTCCGAAAAGATCAGGTTCCAGGCTGCCAAAGATGTGACAAGTCCACATTGCCAACATATAATTGGCAAATGCCAATACCATCAACACTAAAAACGAGGCGCGGAGCGCTCTCCCCAATCCAGACAAAAGTTGGTCAATATGAGGAACGAATTCAATCAATCTCACCATTCGTCCCAGCCGAAACAGCCGCAGCATCAACCAAAATGACATGTCGGGCAAAGGTATTATTCCAACGAAAATCGAAGGACTGCTGATCAAAACCAGGAAAAAATCGAACCGATTCCAACTTTTTGCAAAATAGCCCCGCACACCCAGTGCAACCAT
The DNA here is from genome assembly GCA_041745975.1 of Mariniblastus sp. Taxonomy (GTDB): domain Bacteria; phylum Planctomycetota; class Planctomycetia; order Pirellulales; family Pirellulaceae; genus Mariniblastus. The sequence continues at coordinate 8,321 of JBGTHU010000270.1, read as the reverse complement.
TTTAACGGTTGCCTCAAGGATAAACAGAATCGTGATGATCCGATCCGTTACCTCCAGCAGCCATAATTGTTGCAGCGAAGGAAAATAGAGCAGTGTAATTACGATTGCGTTGATGACAATCAGCGCCATCATATTTCGCTCGCTACAAAACAAGGCTTTCAACATCTTTTTCGATTTGGTTTTTCGACTCGGGTTGCCAGAGACTGAAATTCGTAACCGTTCACGGTTATTTGTTGCCTCACAAAATCCGCGAAAAATTGTAGGGAAGTCGAGGCTGGTGAGCGGCTACTAAAATTCTACTCGATCGATTCAAATCCGTGAACGGTTGCAAAAAATGAGCCGTTATCGTCTAGTTCTGAAAAAGGGGTCTGACCTTTTGATGATCAACCGCAAACACCTCGATTATGACCATGCCCGAAGCGAGGCTGAATTTTCTAGGGAACAGAGCCTAAATAAAAAAGTGGCGAGGTTAGGGAGCGCTGAGGGTGCTGTCGTTGCGCTGACTGAATCCCAACCCCACCAAAGATCATGAGTCCAACTTCAATGGTGCGAGCTGTCGTTTACGGATGTAATTGACGGCTGTCTACCCATTCGCAATCAACCCCAAGTTCGTTTTCAATCGAACGAATCCGGGCTGAGCCAATGAATCGAAGTTTGACTGGACGTTAAATTTTAGGACGAGTCAAAAAAGTGGAAACAAATTAGGTGCCATTAAAGAAGTCATCTAAATAGATATTCCCGTAGCGCGATCAAATGCGACATGAATTTTCCCAAAAATGCAAAAATAACAAAAACAGGCCGCTGAGCGGCCTGTTTTTGTTATTTGCATTACACTTCTAGGTGGTCGCGATCAGTATTTACCGAATGATGTTATTCAGTTCTTGAAGGACTTCGCTGGCGACTGTTATCGTTCGAGCATTGGCTGAGAAGCCGCGTTGAGCCACAATCAATTGGGTAAATTCCAGGGCGACATCCACATTCGAGGTTTCCAATTGACCGCCTCTGACAATTCCCGCCGATCCGGACTGGCTGACTCCGATTTGGGCTACGCCGCTATTGACCGTCTCTCGGAAATAATTTTGTCCAACAGCTTCCAGGCCTTGCACGTTAAAAAAATTCGCGATGGCCAATTGGGCCAAGGGTATTCTTCGACCATTGGTGGCGATTCCCTCCAGTCGGCCATCGGCTCCGACCCCCACGGTCGCCAAATTCCCGGGTGGAAAACCGTCTTGATTGACAGACGAGACGAACCCTGTGCCGAGATGGGTCATGTTTTCAAATTCGATTTCAATCGTTTGACTAAAGTTCATCCCCGGGAATTGGACTTCGATGGTGTTTGAATCGTCACCGCTACCAAAGGTGCCCAAAAACAGACCATTTTCGGAAAATTCAATACGCCGCACCGTCCCATTGAGCACTTCGCCGGAACTGTCCAGCAGTTCGAAGAACGCGTCCCAACTGTTACCTGCCGTTTTCTCAAACCGGACATTCATGGCATGCGACTGCCCTCGTTCGTCAAAAACCTGAATGATCGATTCGACGAAATCATTTTCTTTTCCCTTGACTGATTCCACAAAGGGATGTTGATTGAATCGGGTTCCACCGGTATTCCCAGGCATGTCGTTGAACTCAATCCGATGCTTTGATTCACCGGCCTGATCGGCTTGGATCATAATGGCCCCAGTTGGCGTCAAGGAAACGCTTGCTCCAGGCAACAAGGTGGAAAGTTGGTTCACCAAATCGCCCAACGTGGTGGTTTCATCGACATCAAAATTCGAATCGATAGCGTTTCCTAAAAAATCGAATCCGGAGAGTCGTATTTGGTCACCGGCGATATAATCTCCCAAATTGCTGTCGAGGTCATTAAGCAGGGTGGCCATGGTAGCCGGAGCACCGGCGTTCATAAAGGGATTGGATGAAGTCAGTATTTCAGCGGCTGCTGGGGATGAGCCCGCGGGGAGGTTGCCAAAAAAGTTGGTTTGACTGGTGGCATTTCCGATGATTCCTGCTCCTAGAGGGACTTGTATTCGGTTGTCACCACGAATTTGAAAAGCGGGGCTTCCATCCAGCCCCTCCCCCATTGTGCCAATCCGTTGCACAAATCCACCGGTACCACCATCGACCAAAAATCCGTCCCTGTCCAGCGTGAACGCTCCGGCTCGTGTGTAACGTTGTCCGTTACTGTCCAAAATGAAAAAGCCGTCCCCCTCGATCGCAAAATCAAAGGTCTGACCGGTTGCCGACAATACACCTTGAGAAAAATTACGGCTGGTCGTTGAGACTCCAGCTCCAAATCCTTTCTGCAGCGGATTGGTACCACTGAGTCGATTATCACCTGCAGTCGCATTGCGAATATTGGTATACATCAAATCCGAGAATAGAATCCGTTGAGCCTTGTAGCTGGTGGTATTGATATTGGCCAAATTGTTGGCCACCACATCCAGTTTATTCTGATGGGACAGTAGTCCACTCACGCCAGTTAGAAGAGCTTGTGACATTAGATTTTAGATCTGAAAATTTGATTGACAAATGAATGGGATACAGTAAAACCGAGAGCAGATTCGAGGCGAGTCGTCAAGATTCAAGTCAGGGGTGCACGGGCGTTAACCCAGAATCGAAAAGGAACTTAGCGGTGGGTGATCATCGATTAGGCGCGAACACCGGCAATGTACTCAACGGGAACGACGTCTCCATTGATCATCAACATCACCGTCCCTTGGTCAACAAACATCTCGCTGATCAAGCCACCTTTTTGCTCGCCAGAAATCGGATCGATAAAGTCAGCCGATTTTCCCACGAGATCCAGTCCCTGGCTGACTTCTTGAAAACGGAGCATACTGCCGAACGAGGTGTTTAATTTCTCGATCCCTTCCAAGGAAGAAAACTGGGCCAATTGAGCTATAAAGTTCTCTTGTTTGACCGGCTCGAAAGGGTCTTGGTGTTTGAGCTGAGTCGTTAAGAGTTGTAGAAAGTCGGTTTGAGCCACCGCGGCATTAAATCCAGTTTCCATTGGTTTCAAACTCCGATTGAAAAATGATTGGAGAGGTTTCTTTAAGCTATTAAGTTGATACGAATAATTTGGTTGGCGGCATCGAAATGTCCCGCATCACCCAGCGACGCCGAGTTGGTGGTTTTGCTTCCGCTGTCAGCCAGCATCCTCTTTCGCTGGAAAACAAATGAAGATTCGCTATCGTTCGAAGAGTTCCTGGATGCGTCGCGTGGATCGCGGTGGGAAATATTGACATCAGGCAGATCAATTCCCTGTTCCTTCAGTGCAGCAATCAGGTGTTCTTTTTCTCGATTCAAAAGTTCGCTGGTGACCAGTTCGGAAGCAATGATGGTAGCCTTTATTTGTTCTTCGGCAGAATTGATCACCACCATCAATCGCCCCAATTCAACGGGATGCAATTGAATTTGAATCTCGCGATCACGGGTTGCTGTCATCGCAACCCGATCCATCGCAAGATTATCGACAATCTGTGTGAAAATCGGAGAGGCCTCAAATTTGATTGAAGCCAGTGGCTTACCAGCGGAACTGGCTACTGCGGTGTCGTTGCTCGCGGCGTTGATTGCGGCGTTGATCGCGTTACTGAACGGAGTGTTCCGATCAACCGATGAGCGATTTTGCGATGAGGTATCGGTGGCAGCATCACTCGATTCCGCTTGACGATCTCGACTGCCACCGGATTCGTCTTGACTGGAACGTCCTCCAGAGAGAGGCGCTTGATCTGGCGCATTCGTCGAAACTTCATCGCCAGAAAGTTTACTCAATCGATTTTCATCGGATTCGTCTTGGCTGAAACGTCCTCTAGAGAAAGGCGCTTGATCTGCCGCATTCGTCGAAACTTCATCGCCAGAAAGTTTACTCAATCGACTTTCATCGGATTCGTCGCCTTGCGAGTTGATTAACTTCACCTCCGACGTCGCGTCTTCGTGAAACTGGAATTGCCCTTCAGCAGAATTGTGTAACGGGCCATAGTTGCCGTAATGGTATTGACGCGGTTGTTGGTTTTCGGAATACGCCGGGACTTCTTGCTGCAACGAATCTGTCTCAGGCAATGGCTCGGGTAGTCCAGTGGCCAGGGGATCGATCTGAAAACCTGACTCCACTGCCGTTGATTTAGTCTCGGCTGCGATTTGAGCCCGTTTATTGATGTCACTTTCAGGCGATTTTTCAACCGCATCAAGCGTTATTTTCCGCAGCGAATCTGTCTCAGGTAATGGCTCGGATAGTCCGCTGGCCGGGGGATCGATCTGAAAATCTGACTCCATTGCCGTTGCTTCAGTCTCGGCTGCAATTTGAGCCCGTTTATTGAAGTCACTTTCAGGTGATTCTTCAACCACATCGAGCGTTGTTTTGCTGCTGAGGGGGGCTGTAGGTTGATTCAGGTACTCAAAAATCGAGGGCCAGAAACCGGAGGGTTCCGAATCAACGGCATCCAAAATTTCAGGCTCCATTTCTTGATCAGGCTCCCCTTCTTGAGGTTGTTTCACATTAAAGTGAACGGGGTTGGAATTCACCCCTTGCTGGCATTGAAGACAGGCTTGAAAGTTCTTCAAGCCCGGTTGCTTTCTGTTTGCCGACTGCCTTTCGGGATTTGACTGGTGGGAGAGGTGATCGTTGCCAACATGGTGCTTACGTTCTTGGAAATTGAGGTCGCGAGTATGTCGAGGCGTTTTGAATTCAGGAGCTAAAAAATCGTGGGGCATAAGAGTTGTCGTTTAAGATTCGGGTAACCGTTTAATCGCTGAGCTCGGCAAGTTGAATACTCGGATGGAAGGTCATCGAGGATTTACAGTAGCAATTGTGGTGCCAAACCTAATCAAAACTAATTTAATGACAGCAATCGATCCTCTTTCGATTCGGATCAGCCAGCAGTTTAAGTGACAAAAAATTTCTCAAAAAAACATTGGTTGGCTATCTGGAAAAGGGGCCAGTTCCCTCGGAGGAATGCGATTTTTCAAGGTTTTCAGGCTCGTTGTTGAAAGCCTGAGCTTTTTTAGATAGCCATTTAGATGGCACTTAACTACGGCTTCAACAAGGTTTGGGGATTGCTGGCAGTTTCGCGTTGCCGGCCTCCTGCCCGGCACCATTCGTCCCCTCGAATTCTCGATCTGACAGCAACTAAGTTGCCAGCAGGCGAAATCTTTTCCAATCATCTTGAAACCTTTTCCCTCAGTGTCTTAACAACGCTACCGCTGGCTAAATCGTTTCCGGGATGACACGGGTAAAGGGTATGTTAGGCGAACGTTCTTTTTTACCGACTGAAGCCAATGGACAGGGGGGGGGAACTAGCATAAAATTGGACGAGAATCGTTACTTGTTACTGAAAAGTGTTGTCCAGTGGATTAAGTTGCTGCCAAAACCTTGGTTCTGTGTATTTTTTATTTTGTATTTTGTATTTCTCTCCCCATCTTCTTAAGGAACCATGGCTCGAATCGTTCGCGGTGCATTAATTCAAGCACGACTTTGTGAGTCCGCCGATGCACCGGTGGCCAAGATTAAACAGGCGATGACCGACAAGCACGTTGGCATGATCGAACAGGCGGCGGGCCTGGGAGCTCAGTTCCTGTGTTTGCAGGAGCTTTTCAACGGCCCTTATTTCTGTGCCGAACAGCGCCCCAAATGGTACGAAATGGTTGAGTCGATCCCGGATGGCCCCACGATTCGCTTTATGCAGCAATTGGCGGCCAAACACGAAATGGTGTTGGTAGTGCCAATCTATGAAGAAGACCTCCCAGGAGTCTATTATAATGCGGCAGCGGTCATCGACGCGGATGGCAGCTACCTGGGTAAGTTTCGCAAAATGCACATTCCCCATTGTGCTCCCGGCTTTTGGGAGAAGTTCTATTTTCGGCCCGGCAATTTAGGCTATCCGGTGTTTAATACCCGCGTTGGCAAGGTGGGGGTTTATATTTGCTATGACCGACACTTTCCCGAGGGAGCGCGCTGCTTGGGATTGGCAGGCGCGGAAATTGTATTGAATCCGTCGGCGACCGTCGCTGGGCTCAGTGAATACTTGTGGACGCTGGAGCAACCGGCCCATGCGGTTGCCAATCAATATTTTGTGGGAGCGATCAACCGTCCGGGCGTTGAATCACCCTGGGAGATCGGTGAGTTTTACGGGCAGAGCTATTTTTGCGATCCTCGCGGTAAAATTATCGCTCAGGCAAGTCGGGATCAAGACGAAATCGTGATTGCCGATTTGGACCTGGATCTGATCCGCGAAGTCCGCAACACTTGGCAGTTTTTCCGCGATCGTCGCCCCGAAACCTACGGCTCGATCGTGGAGTTGTAAATCTTCGAGGAACTTCCCCCGCATGCCCAATCTATCGTGTACCATCAATGGCTTGAAGCTTCCCAATCCGTTTATTATTGGTTCTGGACCACCGGGAACCAATGCGAATGTCATTGGAAAAGCGTACGAGGAAGGTTGGGGGGCCGTGATCGCTAAAACCGTATGCCTCGAAGCAGAAAAAATTGTCAACGTGCAGCCACGTTATGGGCGTCTCCGCAGTCGCAGTTCCCAAGAAATTTATGGCTGGGAAAATATTGAGCTGATCAGTGACCGAAGTTTTGATGTTTGGATTGACGAATTTAAGCTATTGAAGGACAAGTTTCCCGATCGTGTCTTAATTGCCTCGGTGATGGAAGAGTACCGACAATCGGCGTGGGAGGAAGTGATTGGACGTTGCCAAGATGCTGGGGTCGACGCGTTTGAATTGAATCTCTCCTGCCCGCACGGTTTACCCGAAAGAAAAATGGGATCGGCGATGGGAGAAAGTCCGTCGCTGGTCGCGGAAGTTTGTGGCTGGGTCAAAGCCGTCGCGAGGGTTCCCGTGTGGGCTAAGATGACTCCCAATGTGACCCATATTGAAGACCCCACAACCGCCGCCTTGCAAGGAGGATGCGATGGGATCTCAGCAATCAATACGATTCGCTGCGTAATTGGAATTGACCTGAAAACCCTGCGACCCGAACCTTCCGTGGAGGGATATTCGACGCCAGGTGGGTACTCCTGTCAAGCGATTAAGCCGATCGCGTTGCGGGCTTGCATGGAGATTGCCACCCTCATCCGAGACCAATTTGATGGTCGTACGCTCAGCGGCATCGGGGGAATCGAGACAGGATTCGATGCGGCTGAATTCATTTTAATGGGTTGTGACACCGTCCAGGTTTGTACGGGAGTCATGAAAAGCGGATATGGGATCATCAAACCGATGTTGGATGAACTGGCTTCTTTCATGGAACAACACCAATTCCAAGATTTGGACGATTTCCGGGGTCACAGTTTGCAGTTTTTTACCACTCATGCTGAACTGGCTCAGATCCAGGCCGCCGCCCGAGCGAAAAAGAAAGCTGACTTTAAAAAGCAACAGACAACTCAATTGCCGACAGATTCGGCAGGCCAATCGAGCTCCATTCGATATATGATTCAGGCTGACAATCAATGGAGCGGGGACGAATTTGTGAAGCAGAGTGACGCACTGTCGCGAGGCTAATGCGTATATTTAGTTTTGGCGGAGATACATTCCTGACCCATTTTCTGCAACCGTATGGCCGAGGCAGGTTACCCCAACCACGAACCGGTTTAAAAGCGGAACCGCCGCTGTAGCAGGCGGAATGCGATTAGGCTGCACGAAAAAAACTTGTTTTTCAGCCGCCCAGCTTTTGTGATTTGCATTACACTTCGGCTAATGGGCTTCGAGTTGCTGCTGTCGAAACAGTGTTCCCCCCTAAGGACAGAAAGTCGAGACGGCAATTTGGTTCTCTCGTTCGCTCAAAAACCTGCTCTAAGAAAGGGACACGAAGGGGGCCAGAAATGGGACGCAAGAGTGACGGGTAAGGGACGTCAGAGGGACGCCTGAGGGAAACCAGAGGCGACGACCTGTTTATGGTTGACTCGATTAGTAAAAGACGTTATTCTAATCATTTGATAGCTAGAAGAAACTTAAAACGCTCAACATCCAATGTTTCAATTTTGGTGGTGGCGGAGACTATGCCCGTGAATTAGTATTCAGAATTAACCTTTGTGTGCATCGATTTGGCCTTCAGTTGGGCTTGCATGTCGTGGGGAAATCCATTTGGAGCATCCGGTGGGTTTTCGCTGGAGCATGAATTGGAAGCCTCCAGGTGGAGAACAAATCGGTTGAGCCAAGGGGGTTCGCAGTTTTACGATTGTGAGCTTTGATATCCAAGTTACTTGGTTGCGTGTCATCGGCTGAGGGCTTATGGGAAGGCGGGATAGATTTCTTGCTGACTTCAATAGTTCTTTGCAGGGGAGGCCTTAAGTTAAGGTCGGGCAACCGCACTAGCCATC
>JBGTHU010000269.1:0-13158 GCA_041745975.1 Mariniblastus sp. | reverse complement strand
GCGATGGCAATCGCGATCACCACGTTAACCAACGGCCCCGCCACCGCCACCCACAGTTCTTGCAGTGGCTCGCGGGGCATGCGTTCCAATCGAGCGACTCCACCAATCGGCAATAGGGTGATATCTTTGGTTTTGATGCCATAACCCGCGGCGGCCAAAGCGTGCCCGAATTCATGCAGTAACACACATCCGAACAGGGCCAGAATAAACAAAACCCCTTCAGCTGTCTTCCACAGATCTTTTGAATCCTGCCAATACAAGTATCCGACCAGAGCCAATAGCAATAAGAAAGTTGCGTGAACGTAAACCCCAATCCCTCGATATTGACCGATTTTAATTGACCATCGCATGTTATCTATTACTCATTGTCTGTTAATGGATTACCCGTTTTTCGGGATTGGTATATTTTCACAAGGGTGTTTCGTCCATGAAGGCTGCATTAATTTTCCCGCATCAGTTGTTTGCTGACCACCCGGCGATCAAAGGCGTTCAGAAATGCTTTTTGGTCGAAGAACCTCTCTTTTTCAGCCAGTATCAATTCCATCGACAAAAAATTGTGTTGCATCGCGCTTCAATGGAAGCGTACGCCGAACGTCTGAGGCGAAAGCGTAAACAAGTGGTATACGTGACTGCAGATCAATTGTACCGCACGGAAGACTTAGGGGAAGTTTTATATCAAGTGGGGATAGTTGAAGTACAGTACGTCGACCCTTGCGACGATTGGTTGGCACAGCGGCTGAAGAAGGGACTCGATCAATACAAAATTCAATTCAGCATCCTTCCCGATCCTCATTTCTTAACGCCCATTGATTACTTTGAGGAATTTGACCAAAGACCCAAGAAAAAGTGGTTTTTCACCGAATTCTACATCGATCAACGCAAGCGGTTGGGGATTTTGCTGGACCAGCACCAAAAGCCAACGGGCGGAAAGTGGAGCTTTGATACCGAGAATCGAAAAAAACTTCCGAAACAAATATCGATTCCTGACATCAAGTGGCCCGCACGGAGTCAATCGTCGGATGCGGTGGTAACTGAAATCGAACGCCAATTCCCCCATGCTTTGGGATCCGGGAGTCATTTCCGTTATCCGGTCACTGATCACCAAGCAGCCCTGATGCTGGACGATTTTTTGGAGCAGCGACTTGCTCAATTCGGAACTTATGAAGATGCGATTGATCGTGACAATTCATTTTTATTTCACTCCATCCTTACACCCGCGTTAAATATTGGCTTGCTCTCTCCCAGTCAAGTGGTAACTGCGGCAATCGATTACGGCAACGCCAACTCGGTCCCGCTCAATTCACTCGAGGGTTTTGTACGGCAAGTGATTGGTTGGCGAGAATACATCCGCGGGGTTTATCTGGTGCTGGGAAGGAAGCAACGCAGCCGCAATTACTGGCAACACACCCTACCGATGCCAGCCGCCTTTTACGACGGAAGTACGGGGATTGAGCCGGTCGATGTAATAATCCAACGGGTGTCGAAGGATGCTTACTGTCACCACATCGAACGACTGATGATCTTGGGGAATTTTATGTTGTTGTGTGAAATCGACCCGAATGAAGTTTATCGCTGGTTCATGGAAATGTTCATTGATGCCTACGACTGGGTGATGGTCCCCAATGTTTACGGGATGAGCCAGTTCGCTGACGGAGGGATGATTACCACCAAGCCCTACATCAGTGGATCGGCCTATGTATTGAAGATGAGTAATTTTAAGCGAGGCGACTGGTGCCCAATTTGGGACGCGTTGTATTGGCGGTTTGTCGATAACCATCGCGATTTTTTTGCCAGCAATCCCCGGATGAGCGTAATGGTTGCCCAATGCAAACGAATGGGAGATAAGCTGAAACAACACCATCAAACCGCCGACGACTTTTTAAGAAAGCTTCATGGGGGGTAGCCCGTATGGTGACAAACGGTCAAAAAGTGTCCGCTGCAGACCGCACGATGGCTGGAATCATTAAAATTACTTCAGTAGACGTCTAAAAACAAGGAATGTAGGGGCTGGGAGTTTAAAAATTAGCGATGATTCCCGTTTTATTAGCTTGAGATCGGCGTCGAAGATGTTATATTAGATCTTATGGAAAGTTGAAGCCCATTAGGGGTGTGGGGGTACTCCGTAGCGTTCCTGCTCGTTCCAAACTTTAGTCCTCAATTGATTGTTTCTTCCCGGGAGGTTACTTCGTGGATGCATTAACGAAGCCGCAACAAGTTTCTACCAGCCAAGCTCCGACCATTGTTTGGTCAAATAATGAAGAGCAGAGCCAATTTGATTTTTGGGGAATTTTAAGCCGCCGCAAATGGTTGGTCTTTTTGGGATTGCTGACCGGTTTAGCGTTAGGGACGCTTTACAATGCCAATTGCGAAACGATCTATATCAGCGAAGCCAAAGTTCAAATCGAACCGAAACGCAAGATCATCGTGCCGATGTCCAACTCGAGTCCGGTAACGCCGTTGTCGGAAGACTTCGAAATGCGACATGACCGCTTGATTGGTGAGTTTAACATCATCGACAAATGCTTTAAGGAAAACAACTTGAGAAGCATGGAGTCGTTCGCTCACCTGCGAGACGACGAAGTCGTACCATTTATCATGGAGAATATCAGTGCCAAGCCTGACCGCGAGGAACGCTCGCTGTATGAAGTCAAGTTTTACTGGAGAGATCCAAACGATGTTTCCACGATTCTAAATTTGTTGATCTCTACCTATAAAAATGAACTGAACACCGAGTACGAATTGGAGTCGCAACGTTTCAAGGATAGTTTGGACAAACTTCAAGCGATATTTAACGGACAGTTCTCTGAGCTAAATGAAAAATTAAGACTGGTTGAGCAGGAAATTGATGTTCCTATTATCGGTGTCAACAACATGACGGTTCACCATCGTGCGCTCATCGAACTTCCTGAGTTGCTTCGCCAAATTGGGAGTGACTTGCAAGAATGGAATGACTTGAATAACCAAACACTCAACGCGCTCGAGGGTGGCCCCGAGGCTGCAAACAATTTCTACTATCTCTTGCTTCAAAAAGGCCATTTGCAGCAATTGGTTAAGCCGGGTGAATCGCCGTTGTTACAAAATATTGAAATGCAACTGCAAACTCTTAGAGCGTCACTGATGGATAGCTTGGATCGGTACGGATCGGGCCACGAATCGGTAAAAAGTATTCGCAGACGGATCGAGATGTGGCAGCAAATGGCTTCGGAACAACAAGCTGATCCTTTAATGATCCAAGACCCCACCGTCGCTCTCAATCGCTTTTTAATTATGATTCGGCAGCAAATTGAGTTTGATCAAGCCTCCATGGCAAGAATTTTCCAAGAGTATACCCGGCACACTGAGGAAGCTTCCCGTTTGGATAATGTACAGATGCGAGCCGCTCAGTTGCGAGAGGAAATCGATGTCGTTAAAAATCTGATGCTGTCGATCCAACGAAAAGTGGTTGAAGCCGATCCCCAATTGGATGTCAATGCCGCCGGGCGAACCGAGGGATTCAACTTCAAGGTAATCTCACCCGCCACCCGTGGCAAACAGTCTTGGCCAATATTGCCTTTAATTTTAGCCATCTCCGGAGTGGTCGGTTTGGTCGGTGGTTTTGGACTTGGCTGCTTGATTGAATTGGCCGACAAAACATTCCATAACCCGGATGAAATTGTCAAACAACTGCAAATCCCGCTAATCGGACACATACCGATCATCGGACAAAGCAAACGCTACGTGATCGAGGATTCGATTATCGAGCCAGCGGTCTGTACTTTCCATCGTCCTAAATCTCAAGTTTCCGAGGCCTTCCGGGCGGTCAGAACGTCGCTGTTCTTCAACACGCAAGGCAAACTTCATTCGGTGATTCAAGTGACCAGTCCCACTCCGGGCGATGGTAAATCAACCCTTGCCGCCAACTTGGCCGTCTCGATCGCCCAATCGGGTAAACGAGTCCTGCTGATTGACGCTGATATGCGACGCCCCCGACAGGCCACCACCTTCGGTATCACGTCCAAGACTGGTTTTGCGACCGCTCTCAGCGGCGAATCTGATTGGCGAAACGATTTGTACGAGTGCCCTGAAATCGAAGGATTGTCGATTCTGCCTTGCGGTGCTAAGCCCAACAATCCCGCTGAATTGAGCTCGTCTCCAATGGTCAAGGAGTTGATCGAAGAGATGAAAGTCGAATTCGACTTCGTAATTATCGATACCCCTCCCTTGTTGGCTGTCACCGATGCGTGCCCCATCGCCGCTCGTGTCGACGGAGTTATCTTGTGCATCCGCATCAAAAAGAACGTGCGAGTCAGTGCGGAACGCTCAGTTGAAATGATGGCTAACTTGGGTGCTAATTGCCTGGGATTGGTTGTCAATGGTGTCGGAGCGCAATCGGGTTACGGCAGCCAATACACCTATGGTGCCTACCGTGCCGGTTATTCCTACAATGGTTACGGTTACGGTTATGGCTACGGATATGGCTATGGTGCCGGAAAATATTACGAGGAAGATAAACCTAAAGCCTCCAACGGTGCCCGAGTAAAAATCGCGGCCATCGAAGACCAGCGTGTTGACCAGACCGTCGATCAGGATTGACCATAAATTAATCGATAATATTGATGCCCAAACTGGTTTGGATATTCAAGCGGCCCCTCAATTCTTGACGGGCCGCTTTTTTGTTTCACTGTTCATTCACCACCTGTCAATATCACACATTAAGCAGTAATTGTTTCGGCAGGAGCCTCAACCTCTCTTCCTGCGCATGAGCGGTTGCGAGTCAAACGATAGTGAGGTATTTTAAGAAATTTTCAGATTGGAGTTTTTTTGTGAAGCACTATCTTTTTATCAACTGTCGAAAATTATCAAGTCGAATCCTGAGCCCTGCCTGGGTTGCAGGGCTGATGTTGGGATTTTTTTGCCAATGCTTCGTGTTTCAAATGATGACACCTGTATTGGCACAGCCCATTCAACGGAACCTCGACACCCAAACTCCTTTCCAGCCACCCGGCAGTTTAGAGCAATGGGAGTGGCGAGCCGAACAATTGCGACTGCAACTGCAGGTCGCCCTGGGCATCTATCCGTTTCCAGAATTGCCCTCAGTTGAACTACGAATCTACGGAAAACGGGAATTTGAGGGATACACAATTGAAAAATGCACGATCGAGGCGTTGCCCGGTTTCTTTGTTACCGGGAACCTTTATCGTCCTACAAGATTGAAAGCGGGTGAAACCGCGCCCGGTATTTTGAGCCCGCATGGGCATTGGAGTAACGGTCGATTTCTGCAATCCAGTGATGCTCAGCAAGAATTGGCCAATGGTGCTGAACGATTCGAATCAGCGGCGACCAGTCCCCTTCAAGCCCGCTGCGTTCAACTGGCCAGGATGGGATGCGTGGTGTTGATATATGACATGATTGGATACGCCGACAGCCAACAGATCAGCCATCAACGCGCCCACGGCTTTGTAAGCCAACCCGCCGATCAGGAAGTCAACGAAGAGGGATGGTTGCTCTTCAGCCCCTTGGCCGAATCTCATGCCCAATCGGTCATGGGATTACAAACAATTTCCACGTTCCGAGCGGTCGATGCAATCCTCAGTCTCCCCGAGATTGATCCCAATCGCATCGGCATTACCGGAGCCAGTGGTGGTGGCACCCAGTCCTTCATTGCCGCCGCACTCGATCCTCGTATCAAAGCCGCTTTTCCCGCCGTGATGGTCAGCACGGGTATGCAGGGAGGTTGTGTTTGTGAAAATAGTCCTCTGCTCCGAGTCGGAACCAATAATGTCGAAATCGCGGCGCTGATCGCGCCCAAACCATTAGGCTTAACGGCGGCCAACGATTGGACGCGAACGATGCCAGAGGATGGTTTCCCAGAGTTGAAACAAATTTTCCAACTGTATGGAAATCCCGAACGAGTCGACCTACACACCGCGTTGCATTTCGGACACAATTTTAATCACGTAAGTCGCGTACCTATGTACGGATTTTTCAATGATTATTTTCAATTGGGGTTTGCTAAGCCCGTATTGGAAACTGATTTTACCGTGCAAACTCCCGCTGAGTTGTCCGTTTGGAATGATGAAAACGGGGTGCGCCCCGAAAGCGGATTGGAGTTCGAACGAAAGCTGTTGAAGCAATGGCACCAATTCGATCAGCAACAGTTCAAGCAATTGCAGCAGGGAGATCGTGAGGCTCAACTCAAATTCCAAGCCATCTTGACGAACGGCTGGAGGGTGGTGTTGGGATTGACGGCTGAAAATGTCGCTCCCCAACAAGCTGCCACCCTGAAAAAATTGGAAAACGTCGATGGCCCCATAGGCCCAACGTTTCGTGAGTATCACTTAACCGATCCGACGCAAGTCTTGCTGAAAGATCACAATGATCAAGTCTACACCTACTCATACTCAACGGACTCTCAAGAATTGGTTCCCAATCGAAGAATGGCAGCCGGATATACTTACGGCTATAACTTGCCAACCTTTGCCCGCCAAGGGCAACAATTAGCATTGGCTTTGCAGCAGATATTGGACACCCACGAACGGTCTGTCGAAGCGATGGGCGAGTCGAATGCAGGAAACAAGCCGAAGCTTCGGCTTCAAATTCGGGCCGATGGTGCGGCAGCTGCTCTGGCAACGGCAGCCGTCTTTTGCTTACAAGAACATTGTCGCCAGCAACAACGCGAATTGCCGATGATCCAGCTGTTTGTCCAAGACGCAGATTTTCGCTTTGCTCGGGCAGCCTCAATCCAAGACACTACGTTCTTGCCCGGTTCCGCAAAGTACGGCGATTGGCCCGGCCTGGTCTCCTGCTTGCTCGAGACAATCTCTTTTGAATTGCTAAATCCGTCGTCGGATTTCGAGTGATTAATTTGGTGAACAAACGAAACAAACTAAGTTGTTGCTGATTTAATTAAATCTTCATAACGATTTCGCAGTATCTTAACGGCAACAAGTGACTCAACGGGGCACTTGGGCAGGCAAGCTTAATTCATGGGCCTCCAACACCGCATCCTTGTTGGGATCGTATTGATACGTCTTGGCCGTCCCATCTTTATAAATTTCGACGATACGATAGCCGATCGTATTTCCCCAGGTGTGACCCAGACGGCTACAAAAGAAATAGGGTTTACCACCCGATAGAATTCGGCCTCTTTCATTGTGGTTGTGCCCGTGAAAAATCGCAGCCACGTTGGGGATGCCTTCAATCAGCTTCATGACTTTTTCTCCCTCGACGGCCCGTTCGGGGCGAGAATGGCCAACACCAAATTTGGGCCAATCGGCAACTCCCTCGCGGCGTTGTGCGATATGCATGACGACAAAAACACCCCGTTGATCACCATGTTTTTCCAAGGTCGCCTTCAACCAATCCCAATCAGCCGCCGTGTATTGGGTACTGTCTTGATTGTTCCCGCGACTGGTGTCGGCGATTACAAAGGAATAATCTCCTTGTTTAATCTCATGATTTTCCGGATGGTCCCAAATCTCATCCCAAGTCTGGTTTTCCACCAGGTAATCATGGTTTCCTTTAACGGCCCAATAAGGCATCTGCAACTTGGATAAAAAACGCTCTTTCAATGGCAGATACTTATCAGTGGTATCATGCACGATATCTCCATTGAGGAAGAACATATCAAGCCCCCGTTGATCGAGTTCCCGATTCATCCAATCCACTAAATTCCGAGCATTCGCATCGAATTCACCTTGCCCGAAATGCAAATCGCCACCAACGGCAAAACGTACCGCAATTTCGTCCGATCCTGGCAATGCCTGGCGGCTGAACAATGAGTAGGGCAACATCATGCTGACCATTCCGCCGGATGAAACACGTAAAAATTCACGGCGACTAAATTGAGATAGCAAATTGGTCACTTTCATTTCTCCGGGATTGGAATATTGGTAACACTTCAGCCACAGAAAGTGGCGTACCGTGGAGTCAGTCGAAACACAAGTGTGTTCCTTCAGCGAATAAAAACGATTCGTTTTAAGAAGATAATCCATTGGATCAAAAATTCAACCATTGCAAAACTTTTTCAAGACAACTGAAATTAGCTACCCAATCCGTTTGTGCACCACGATACTTTCATTTGTCGATCGGCATTCCAAGAACGTGTTTTGGAATGTCGGAATCATGGTTTGGGTCGAGGGCCCTAGCCCTTAGGTTTACCCGCAAATTCGGTGTTTCTAAACGTGTTTGTTTCCATCGTCGCGTCAATATTCGAGAAAAACTTGCTAGTAGCTCGAACTAAACAAGTATCAACGGAGTAAATGTATCGGTTTTAAAACACACAAGGAGGAATAACGATGCAAGAAAACCTAAAGGGATTTAATATGCGTAACTTTGGCCAGGCAGATTTGGGGGAGGCCCGACGGACCAAGCGTTTAGTGGCGTTGGCCAAAGAATTGGTTGCTCGTCCTGGTAGATCACTTCCCCAAAAACTCAATCAACCCAGCATGTAAAAAATTGGAATTGTCATGATGGGAGCGAAAGTTTGTCAGCCAGAACCGTCGACCAACGACCCACCGCGTCCGCCCCTCGCCGAGTTTATCTCGGTGGAAGCAGAATTCGCCACTAAAGAGTCAGATCTATCAGTTCGAAAAACCGTGAACGGTTACTTTTTTGTGACTTGCCTCGGAGATGCGAGCGACTGTCGCTTACCTCAAACGCTGCATTCCGGAATCGGATTCAGACTGTCGATGGGTGCGCCAGCGGGCCATTTCGGTATCGCGCGATTCGATCGGATCGGCTTGCTTCATCTGCTCCAAATAACTCAAGAGCTGCGGACTGGGGTTGCTGACTGTAATCGATTCTCCCAATTTGGGATTGGATTTCGAGCGGACGATAATGATTACTTCATGGTCAAGCGAATCGTGTTCGATCGATTCGTTGGTGGTCTGCCGATTGAGTTGAGCGATCCTCGCTGCTGGCGTTTGATGCTGGGGCCATGTTTCTGGCGAGGTACGAGGTTCAGGCGAGGCAGCCGATCCAGGCTGAAATCGATCTGCGGGTTGCTGACCGGCCAGCCTACCCGCGTTCCCAGCTCCTTCTGTTTGAGGGCTCTCCAGGCTGACCGGACGGACGGTGTCAAACAAATGCGTCAGGTTGGCGTGGGCCAGTTGCCAGTGTAGTGTATCGATGGCGGTATAGATTCCTTCATCAACATCCACCGCTGCGGCATTGCAAACTCCAATCAGCTCGCCTCGCTGGTTAAACAATCCGCCACCACTGCGCCCGATGGTGGGTCGACCATGGATATCATATTTGACTGAGCCGTCATAGATCGCTCGGTTTTTGATTTGAGTGTGGCGAATCGTCGGGTCGGCACCTCGGTCACAGCCAATACTAAAAACCGGTTCGCCATTCTGCACCGCTCGATCTTTGGCTGCTATCTTGATCGGGGTTGTTGATGTTCCTGTCGTCAAGGCGACCAGCGCTATGTCTCGCGGGCCCGCATCGTAAGAGATCAATTCCCCCGAAGCAATTGCCGGGCGACCGTCGGCGAAACCATACTGACCGGTAATTTGTCCGTTGAAACCAACCTCACGAAAAGCATGTCCGCATGTCATCACCAACCATTCCCCTTGATGGACGTGAATCACGGTTCCCGTGGCGTAAGAAGTTCCCTGGGGATCCTCGATCTTAAGTTTAACGGTCGCTTGCAATGCGCGATGTTCAATCTCATTGGCCGGATTGGGAGTTCCATGGTGCATCGTCGAAGTTGCGGTCGATGAGCGATTTGGCGAGCGAGCCTTGGAAACCACGTCAACGGCGCTGGATGTCCTATCAACGGTGCTGGATGCTTGGTTGGATACGTATTTCGACGCGTCTTTGATTGTCGTGGGTTGCTTGCTCGGATTGACGTCAACCGCTTCAAACCACTGCCGCAAGGTGGTATGGTCGATCAACCCTGCGTGTCGCCCGACAATTCGTTGATCCGATACCATGATCACAGTCGGCACTTGCGTGACTTGAAAGTGCTGACCCCAATCTGGATTTTGAGCCAGGTTCACAACTGTGACGGGATAGCCTTCCGTCTTGAGTCGTTCAATCGAAGGCTTGACTTGCTGGCAGGGTGCACAGCCTTGATTAGTAAAGTAGTAGAGATGGGCTGTTCGGTTATCCGTGGCCTGTGCATCGTTGGGGTAGATTCCCAAAAACAATCCGTACAGCAAGAAAGCCTTGAAGTAACGGCCTAATTGGCCCCAGCGCGTTCCGCCTGGGTGATTTTGAAACGGTCGCATGATCATCCTTCCTTGGATCTTTTTTACAATTGTCCCGCTGAGATCGAGCCGTGACAGCAAAACACGGATTTCGACTCCCCAGAGGGCTCAGGTTGTGTAAAATTTACAAAACCGGGTAAACTTTAGCGGGTATCAACTCACTCCTTGAATTGAATCTGGTTACAATGAAGAGCGCCAACAATTAACATTTCCATCGTTAATTTTCGTTGCGGTCTCATCGCAGCCGTGACCAGCCTCATGTTTGAAAGTTAAAGTATGATTGACGTTGAATGGTTAAAACGACTTGCAACTTCCCTTTGGGAAATAACTTGCAAGTTTTGTTTGCAGTTTCTGTGCCAATCGCTTAAAGAATTAGAATCAAAATGCCGAAAAACGGAAACCTCGATTTTTTTGCAAGTTCGCAAAACCAGAATGAATACGCCTATGACGTCATGAATCACGCTAGCAACCGCGTCCAAGGCTATTCGTGCAACCCGTCATGTTGGAGCTTTTGGCTGGGGCCATTTTTTTACGGTTGTTTGTTTTTAATGCTCGCGTTGCAGGCACCAGCATGGGCCGCCGGCTACTCTCAAGATGACGCCGATGAAATTGATGGCGCCGATGAGGTTGAAGTGGAACGGCCCACCGTTTTCAAGAAGCCAGCCATCATCGAGTTCAAAGGAGAGATTGATTACGCGCTAACTCGTTATTTCTTCAATCGATTTGAACAGGCACAGCGCAGCGGCGTCGATCTGTTGGTGATCGAAATCGATAGCCCTGGTGGATTGAAGTTTGAAAGTTTGAAAATTGCCGACGCCTTGTCCCAATGCGATTGGGCTTACACCGTCGCCTTCATTCCTAAAGAGGCGATCAGCGGCGGTGCTTTGGTGGCTTTGGGCTGCGACCAAATCATCATTGCGCCTGATGCCAAACTGGGGAATATTGGAGAAATTGGTTTCGATATGGAAGCGATGGCCTTTCGACTGATCCGGCCCAAAGTCGAATCGTCACTGGCTCATGATGCTCGCAAATTGGCCGCCGCCAAAGGCAGATCGGAAGATTTGGCCGAAGCTTTTGTCGACAAAGACATCCTGGTTTACTCGTGGTTGAATGATGAGGGACAAATCGAATTTCAGCAGACGCGGGTCGATGATCCGAATCAACCGCAAGCACCCTGGGAGCTGATTCCAGAAACGAAACCGGAACGGTTTATGTTGCTCAGTGGTCGACGCGCTAAAGAGTTGGCAATGGCTGATGAATTTGCAGAAAACCGGGAGGAATTGGCGATCAACTTGGGTACCGAAAATAAATCGTTCCGCATTTATAAGTATTCGACCAACGATTCAATCGTTCATTGGCTCAACAACCCGTTAGTGACTGGGTTGCTGATCGTGATCGGTTTGGTCGCTTTGTACATCGAATTCGTTTCACCGGGATTGGGGGCCGGTGGATTGATCGCGGCGTTGTGCATGTTGTTATTTTTTTGGAGTCGCTACTTGGGAGGAACCGCCGGTTGGTTGGAGGTGATGCTGTTCGTGGCGGGACTCTCATTTTTGCTGATGGAGTTGTTCGTAATACCCGGCTTTGGAATTTCTGGTTTCTTGGGTATCGTGTTATTGTTTATTAGTGTCGTGTTGGCCAGTCAGAACTTTACCGTACCCCAAACCAGCGAGCAATGGAATCAATCGCTGGGAACATCGGTGACCTTGTTGACCAGTGTCGCCATATTTTTTATTGTCGCCAGTTTACTTTCCAGACACTTGGGGTCGCTGCCGTTATTGAATCGGTTGGTGCTGGAGCCACCCAGCTTGGAGCCACTCGATTCATCGCCAACCGCATCCAAAGATGGCGGCTTGAACAAACCCGGATTTCAAATCCATCCTGCGATCTCGGTCGGCGATTGGGGGGTCACCGAATCAGCTCTACGGCCGGCCGGTCGCGCCAAATTCGATAAAAAATCGTTTGATGTGGTTAGCGATGGCCATTTTGTCGATTCCCAAAAACAAGTCAAAGTGATCCGAATAAGCGGAAACATTATTACCGTCAGCGAAATTGAAGATGCGACTGAGTTTAACTCAAATCAAGTTTAAGATTGGCGTGTGGTACAAGGAGAGCAATCGTTGAGCTTTAAAAAAGATATCTGGAATGTGCCCAACCAAATCTCACTGATGCGGTTGCTGATTTCCTTTGTGGTTTTCGCCTTAATTCCGCTGCAGCTTTATTGGTTAGCGCTGGGATTGTTCATTTTGGCAGCGGGAACGGATTGGATCGACGGCTGGTATGCACGGAAATTCAATCAAGTGACTCAATTAGGCCGCATACTCGATCCATTTTGCGACAAAATTTTAATTTGCGGGGCCTATGTTTTATTAGCTGTCGAGATGAACCTGGGATTTCCCTGGTACGCGAAAATCGCTGGCTGGATGGCGGTTGTCGTCGTCGCGCGCGAGTTGTTGGTGACTGTGTTACGTTCCATGATCGAGGGTTCGGGAGGAGATTTTTCCGCTAAGTTTGCCGGTAAACTCAAGATGGTCTTTCAATCCGTCGCAGTTGGAGCCTGCTTGGTCGCGTTGGCAATGGCCAATGCGACGGCGGTTCCGGTCGACCAACAGGAATTTGGTCAGGTCGACTCCTTGCCGGCATGGTTGTCGTGGACGGTGATTATCTCGGTCTGGCTATCGATTCTCTCCACGGTTCATTCGGGTTATCTCTACCTGTTGATTGCCGGATATTCCGACAATCACCCAGCGCATGAACCCTAATCGATAGCTGTCCGTTCCAACGAACTCCAACGCAATGCATCAATTGGTTATCCATGTAATGATTAACATCTTGTTCTTGTTCATTGTCAGTCTGATCGCAATCGCCGGCTTGAGTCAATGGAAACGAATGCTGGTAAGATTGGCTGATCGCCAACCGTTGTTCGAATTGCGGTCGATTCCTAGATCATCCATTGGCTTACTGG
>JBGTHU010000268.1:0-1506 GCA_041745975.1 Mariniblastus sp. | reverse complement strand
TTGTCTTCGAATGGCAATTGTTGAGCGTCAGCTTCGATAAAGGTAACCGCACGACCGAAACGCCCCCCTTTCTCGCGACCAATCTCCAGCATTTCAGGACAGAAGTCAGTCCCGGTGATCGGAGCCTTTCCCCCACTTTTTTTATGCAATGCAAACGCCAAATCACCCGTCCCAGTACAAATATCCAAGATCGGTTCGTTGGTATAAGGAGCCAACTTTCGGGCCGTCTTCCAGCGCCAATATCGATCGACATTCATCGATAGCAGATGGTTCATCCGATCGTACTTGGGTGCGATCTCTCCAAACATCTGTTTGACTTTTTCGTTTGATTTGTCGACTGCCATGGATGGATTACTCAACGGTTGATGATTTGGTTGAAAGTGGAACAATAAACGTAACCGTTCACGGACATTGATTGTCTCACCAATTCGGCTCAATTTGTCGGGAGGTCGAGACTCCTGCCCAGAGACAATGATTTGCCAATGCCACACAATGAGTCGCCGTTGTTTCGGCAGGAGTTTCAACCTCCCTACCCTCCCGTGAACGGTTACAAATAAAAGGATAGTTGAGATTCATGAATAATTGTCACACGCTAAAATTCCTAAAGATCCTCCACGGCGATCCGCTACCTAGTAAAACCGGTCGATCAAGGTTACATTAACGTTTTCTCGAACTAACCTTGCGTCTTAAAAAAAACAGAAAAACCGTGGATTTTTCATCGGAAATGTCATCCCTGCCGCGTCAAACTGACCGACAAACGGAACATCATACACCGCCATCCTTGGAAGTGCCACTTCGCCAAATCGATGCGGCGTTTTTACCCAGTCATCTTGATCCTGATACACTAAACCAGCGGACGGTGATTGTAACGGATGTGCTCCGCGCGACCACTACCATCATTGCTGCAATGGTCAATGGTTGCCAGAAAGTCATTCCCCAACCGTCGATTGAGGAGGCATTGGCCTGTCAGGCCGAAACGCCTAACAGCCTGTTGGGAGGGGAACGTGGAGGGGCTAAAATCCCGGGGTTTGACCTGGGCAATTCACCCCTGGAGTATGAATCGAGCCGCGTCCAAGGAAAAACGCTGATTTTGACCACCACCAATGGGACCGTGGCCATGCATCGCTGCCGCCACGCCAAACGGATTTTGATCGGTGCCATGACCAATCTTACCGCTGTCAGCCGATGCCTGGCTCCAGATCAACCCGCCACCATTGTCTGCTCGGGTACCGATGGGGAGGAGACGGTGGAAGATACCATTTTTGCAGGTGCATTGATTGAAAAAATACTCTGGAATCGCCAGACACATCCGACAAATCATCCTGTAACAAGTCGTCCGCTTGGAATACCGGAATCCGCTGACGTGGACGTGATGCAATTCTCTTGGCGGTATCGCGATTTGTTGACGGATCGAGCGATGTTGGCTCTGCATCATTGGCAAGTGATCAAACAGCAAATTCGATTTTCGGATAATCAATTGACCTTAGCCGATATTTTTTGTCGTGC
>JBGTHU010000267.1:0-1531 GCA_041745975.1 Mariniblastus sp. | reverse complement strand
TCAATTTGATGGAAGTTGTCGAAGTCTTTATGGTAGACTGAACCGTCGCTTCCCCGAGAAATCACGCGAATCGTTGTCGCTGTCATCGCTCTCTCCTTAAGATTGACTTTGGGACTGATTAATTTCGATTTGGGTAAATTTTTACCGATCGAATTTTCAGCGCCCCCGTTTTTCCAAGGTGGGGATTTGCGATTCCTTTTGCTCGCTGTTCCATTCTTACATCGGATCGCACGAGCTCAAAAGGAACAAAAAGATGTTTGGGCTGAACGTTTGATGTGACTTGTTCTATCGCTACATTCGTTACAACTGGACACGATTGATCGGGATCAGAATATTAGAATTTACCAACCGGTTATGACGAATTTCTGGGAAAATCCACGATCCACCCATCAAACACAGCGCGCTGCGGCCCGTTGCCCCGACACTACCCGCCCGCTGCCCACAATGAACGAGTTTCAACGATCGGTTTCCAGCGGCAGTCCGGATTCGGTCTGTTTGGCTTCACGAAGGATTTCCAATTCAAGTCGATTCTCCCGACCTGGCACGATTTCGCAGGACAGATCGGAATGTTGGTAATTATTGTATTGTCGACTGATTAACTTACCATGATGGTGATCGATCTCTTGTAGGCGACTTGAAGTTAAAGGCGATACCAAAATTTGTTGGATTGTGATCTTGTGAGTGCCGGCAACGGCTCCATCTCCCGGTTGATAGGTGCCGACGCTGAAACTGCCGTCTCGTTTGATACTTCCTCTCGCGTTGATTTGGTGATGTTCGTTGTAGAATTCGATCTCACCAAACATGGGAACACTGCCGTCGTCAAATCGCAACTGACCTTGCACTGGATAAGTTGGAACTCGACTTTCGTTGCAACCTACCAACATCAGAAAAGAACAATTCAATAACAGCATCATTCCCATGGATTGGATCAACTGAATCAAAAAAACGAGGAAGCTATTTGTAAACGCGTTTTTGATCATAAGTGATTCAAGTGAAATAACCAAATTGTAGTAATAGTCGTTTAGTATTACTCAGAATTCAATTGCGCCGCCATCGGCACGATGACAGATTTGTCCCAGCGTGAAGGTATCAGTTGTATTTTTTAATGAATGAACGCTTCCGTCAACAAATACAAAATTACAAACGCCCGGGTGCCAACTTCCGAAGCCTTGAATACTAGGCCCGGGATCACTGGGGCCCTGAGAGATTGGCACCCCCGGTCCGCCGATTCGGGTAAAGGCGGACAAATCTTGACCGTTAAAGATGGGGCCATTGAAGGGTACAACATTTAAGTTTTGGGTTTGAACATGCAGTTCGCCGGCGAGTGCCGTTTGGCTGGTCCCATCAAAAACGTCGGCGATTTTAACTTTATCGATCCAGCTCAATTTGCCATCTTGCATTTCACGGGCTCGCGATGAGATGATCACTCCTGTACCATTTCCGCCATAATAAAAATCGGTGGCCGCTCCTACCGAGCCTGGGGATAAATCACCATGGTTCCCTGCGTAATCGCCCGTCGCACCACCGACGA
>JBGTHU010000266.1:0-2618 GCA_041745975.1 Mariniblastus sp. | reverse complement strand
TGCCGACGAGAAACTCAAACAGTTGCTATCTGTAGAGGCTCCCAGCTGGCGTCAGTTTATCGATGCCGAAAAATTGGCCATCGACCACCCTCAAGCCGGTTCCTATTTTCAAGCGGTAGGCTGGGTGGTGACAATTGCGATCGGCACTGCGATCGGATTGGTCACCAGTTTGTTCTTTTTGCCACAACTCTACCAACAAAGATGGTTGCAAAGATTACTAGGGGTTCGCTGGGTTGGACAATTCCTGCATCGCACCCTTGCCGTCGCGCTGGCCTATCGCAACCGTTCTGATGTGTTGTTGTGGGGGTGCCTGTTGAGTGCGATTACCAATTTGTTTTTTTGTTTGGCGATTTATTTGATTGCCGATGGAATCAGTGACTCGATTCCCGGTTTGCTGGAGCATTTGCTAATCGAACCGATCGTGATGATCTCAAATGCAGCGCCGCTGCCCGGTGGAATGGGGGGGATGGAATTTGCCATGACTTTGATGTATCGTTTGTTCGGGAATGATAATGGCATCGTGGTGGCCTTTGCATTCCGATTAAGCCTGTTGATGGTTGCCGCATCGGGTGGCTTGATGTGGATGATCAATCGCCGCCAAATTGCCGGTTTACTGAAAACAGACCAGGCTCTTTCCGATGCGAAATTGCCAAGCCCATTGGAAAAACGAAGTCCCTAAAACCAGCGGCAGACAAAAAGAATCAATCATAAATTAGTCTCAATTCGATCCTCACTTGATCCCCAGATGGCGAAACTTTATTTTTATTACTCGGCAATGAATGCGGGTAAGAGTACTACCCTGTTACAAGCGGCTCACAACTACGAAGAACGTGGGATGGCGGTGTTGTTGTACACGCCACGGATTGATAATCGGGCCGGAGAGGGGATGATTGCCAGTCGGATCGGATTGAGCCGACCGGCCACCGTGTTCGACACCGATTTTGACCTGTTGGTCGATATCCACCAAAGAAACGGGTTAACTTCTCCGATAAGTTGCGTTTTTGTTGATGAAGCTCAATTCTTAACTGCAGCTCAAGTTTTACAGTTGACTCTCGTTTGTGATCGGCTGAGGATTCCGGTACTTTGCTACGGCCTGAGGACAGACTTTCGCGGCGAGCCATTTGAGGGGAGCAAATACTTGTTGGCTTGGGCGGATGAATTGGGCGAGGTGAAAACGATCTGCCGTTCGGGCAAGAAAGCGACCATGAATGCAAGGCTGGATATCGAAGGCAACCGCGTTGTCGAAGGAGACCAAATCGCAATCGGATTAAACTACATTTCTTTGTCCAGAAAAGAGTTCGATTTGGAAAGGGTTTCCCCAATCAAATATCAGGTTCCTCAATTGGATTGAAGTCGTAGGGTAACCGGTCACGAGTGTTTGTATTCACGCTAGCGAAAAAGCATGAACTCCAAGTGTCGAATTCGCAAAGTCAGTGCGTAAGGAAAGAGCCAAAAAAAGAGCCAAAATTTGAAATTGTGATGAAAGTAAATTGGTGTGCCGCCCCTGCCGGTTGATCCGACAGGGCGGAGAGTTTTGGAAGCGGCAGTCTCGGTCGGTCGTATCCCTTCGGCCCACAAAACTTCCGTCTGGGCCAGTCAAGCTGGTCTGGGGCTGCGTTAAACCGAATTTCTCTAAGGCGTTTAATATCAGTTGATTTATGCAGGGGTGCTTAAGTTCGCCGCAGTTTTTTTATTTTTACGTTTTCGTAAGTGCGACACTAAAGATCGCTACCGAACACGCTTTGGAATTTTGAGATGAAATAGTGAATGAAAGCAAATTAAAACGTGATTTTCTTTAGCCACTTCTGTCAGTATTTTTACCACGGATAATCAGGAGACAAAAAATGAAAAGAGTTGATTGGAGCTACCACCGACCCGGATGTAAAACGTGCGGAAAAACCCAAGATTATTTAGAGCAAGCGGGTACCGTGGTCAAAGAACAGGTCAACGCCACCAAAGAACGCTATGGCCAAACCAAAGCCAATGAGTTGCTGGCTCAAGTCACCCAATTGCTGGTGACCAAAGGTCAGAAGTACTTGGACTTCGATCTTAAGAAAGAGAGCCCGACAGAGGAAGAGCTGATGAAACTGATCATCGGTCCAACGGGAAATCTTCGCGCTCCGACTCTGCGTGTCGGAAAAAAATTATTGGTCGGTTTCAACGAGGAAATGTACCAGCGTGTCAAGTAGTGGCTGAAGTGGTTGTCATTTTTTTCGCTTGCTGAGTGCCGATCGCAATGCCAAAAACTCGCCCAGATTATCCATCGTCAACAGACCAATTAACTTGCCCCCACTCATGACCGGCATGGTGCGGCAATTGCAGCTCTGCAGCCGATCAAAAGCGGTGAACAGGGTTTCCGACAGCTCGACTGTTTCGAATTCCGTTTGCATCACATCCGCGATCGAAATGCTGCGATCGTTTTGCCCCAGTGAGGTCAACAACTGCTGACGAGTCAATATCCCCACCAATCGTTCCAGCGTTTCATCGATGACAGGGAAATCTTGCTGAGACCCACTCAGGATCAAGTCGATCGCTTCATTCAGTGTGTCTTGAGGCCGCAAGATTCTGAAGTCGGTGATCATCGCTGCGGAGACTGGAATTCCATTCAACATCCCTTG
>JBGTHU010000265.1:0-3861 GCA_041745975.1 Mariniblastus sp. | reverse complement strand
CACCCGAAACGAACCGCGACCGGATGCTCGATTTTGTCAGACCAAACCAGCACTTGATTCCCTTCGATTTGAGCGTTCGCTGAGACAAACTCACCATCGGCTGCGGCAATTTGAAATTCATTCAGCGTCTGCTCGCCGTCTCGCATTTGCAACTTTTCACCCGCGTAGTCGAATTCGATGCGAATTTTACTTCCCTCGACGGTGTAACTGCGGAAGATGGGGCCACTGTATAGAACGCTTGAATTCTTCTCGGAGGGATTGGACGCATAGATTTTCGCCAATGCGATTCCCGCCAATCTGGCTCCGACGTCCTGCTTGTTCTGCGGATGAATGTCATTTAATTCGGCAATATCGGTCGTGACGACCATGCCGGTATGGGGAACGTTTTTGAGCGTTTTCAATTGAGCGTCCCAAACTTCTGGCAAAGCCAACGGGGAACGGTTTCCATATCGAAAAGGGGCCAATTGCACAAAATAAAAGGGCATTTCTGGATCTTTGAAATGGTCCCGCCAATCGGCAATCAGAGCCGGAAACAAATCGGCGTACTGGGCACCGCGGCCATTGTTGGATTCACCTTGATACCAAATGACGCCCCGCAACTTAAATTGGATCAAAGGATGAATCATACCCTGAAATAAAACCGACGGATTGTGAGGATTTCGGTGATCATTTCGTTCCGTCCAATTTGCTAACAGCGGTTGGGCGGATTCGATTTGCTCCAATTTCAATCTGGAGGTCCATGCTTCAGCGGGGGTTCCCCCCCAGGAGGAATCAATCAATCCGATCGGGATTTGCTGCATTTCATCACTTAAACGCCGCGCAAAAAAGTAAGCAACTGCGGAAAAATCTTTCACAGTTTCCGGGCCGCACATTCGCCAGGATTCCACTTTAGCGAAATCGTCGACTGGGATTGAAGACGCATCGTGTCCCACGGAAAACATGCGGATATTGGAATAGTTTTGAGCCGTTTGGATCTCCTGCTTACTGTTGGCGCTACGAGTCATAGGCCATTCCATGTTGGATTGTCCGGAACAGAGCCAGACTTCGCCAAACATTACATCGGAGAGCACAATTTTTGGTTCCCCTTTTTCGGAAGCCGCTACTTCCAATTGGTGAGGCCCTCCAGCATCGCCCGTTTGAACAACGGCCGTCCAGTTTCCGTCTGCGTCGGCCGTGGTTGAAACTTCTTGGTCACCCAATCGAATCTCCAAAGTCTGTTGCGGTTCCGCTTTACCCCAAATGGTGACATTGGCGTTTCTCTGCAGCACCATGTGGTCGGAGAATATTTTTGGCAACTGGATATCAGCGGTTGCGACGGCGATCATGAACTGGCTGAAAAACAGTACTCCTGCCAGCCCCGAATAAAATTTCGATTTTTTCACCGTTGGGAATAACTTCTTGATCGATGGATTTATCAACACGATTTGGTTACCTTTAATTTCAAGTTGTGGACGCGAAATTCGCATCGGGCCGACAGCAGCCCAATGCGGGAGTTCTATTGTAAACAAAGATTCCCCTAATTGTTGTCGACAAATACCAATTAATCTAGATCCCCCATCGAATCGCGAATTTCCTGACGATCATGGTTAATCAATTCGTCGGTTACCATTTGCACATCGCCGCCAATGATCTGATCGAGCCGGTAGAGCGTCAAATTGATGCGATGGTCGGTGAGCCTGTTTTCCGGAAAATTATAGGTTCGAATTCGCTCGCTACGGTCTCCTGATCCGACCAGCGACTTACGTTGATCGGATCTTTCTTGGGCTTCTTTTTTGTTGCATGAAATCGTAGAGCTTCGATTTGAGAATCCGCATGCCTTTTTCCAAATTCTTGTGCTGGGAACGTTCTTCGAAACAGCGAACGACGACACCACTGGCATGGTGGGTAATCCGCACGGCAGACGCGGTCTTGTTGACGTGCTGGCCACCCGGCCCGCTGCTGGCTGCATAACGTTCGACGGTAATGTCTTCCGGGCGAATGTTAACTTCGACGTCCTCGGGTTCGGGCAGCACCGCCACGGTCGCGGCAGAAGTATGGACGCGGCCTTTGGTTTCCGTGTCCGGTACCCGTTGCACACGATGTCCGCCACTTTCATATTGAAGTTCACGATAACATCCTTCACCTTCGATCGAGATGGTAACTTCTTTGAAGCCCCCCAACTCAGTTGGACTGGTTTCCAGTGGAGCAAACTTCCAGCCTTTGCTTTCGCAATAACGTTTGTACATTTCGAACAAATTCTTGGCAAACAGCGCCGCTTCATCTCCACCAGTGCCGGCTCGGATCTCCATCACACAGCGAGAGCGATTGGCGTTTTCACCACCGATTGTCATGTCCAAGATTTCGTCCCACAACGTCTCTCGGGTGGCCAGCAACGATTTTAGTTCGTCTTCGGCCATCTCCCGCTCTTCTTCATCGATGGCGTCCGTCATCTTACGAACCTCTTCAATCTCATTCAATATCTTCTTAAATTTTCGATATTTGATCGCCAACTTTGACAGCGAGCCATGTTCTCGGGCAATCGGTCCAATTAAGTTGGAATTCGCCATTACGTCAGGATCGGACATCTGGCTTTCTAACTCTTCAAATCGAGTCAATTTTTGTTCTAACATTTCGCGCATGATAATTCTCCAATGTGTTCGGGGTGCGTCGGGATATTCATCAACCGACATTCAAGAAATGAAGAGTTGAAACAAACGAGCTTCGCTCTTCAGCAGACGGTGATCGGCGAAAACAAACCAGTAAGCTTACCCTGCAAGCCGATCGAGATTAAGCCAGATTCAAATCTGGCTCCTGCGGACAAGGGAATCGAACTCCCCTAAGGTGAATTATCGACGCTAAGAGTGCGCGTAAAAAATTGCGAAAGCGGAAAACGAGACGTCACGAATCATGCGGGATGCAAATGAAGATGACATGATTAATTTTGAAAATGATGGTTGAAGCGAATTAATTCTCACATGATATCGTGTACCTTCCGAAAAAACTAGAGCTAAAAAACGATGTAAATTTTGCAATAATTTAAAGAATCTGTTACTTTCGGAGCACGATTGGAGAAGCTCGGGACTTTTTCCAGGCAACCTGCAAAATCTGTATGGCAAATCACTTTAATTTGGGCCAACATTGTAGCGATTGTTCACTGCGGCTGGCGAGATCATCACCGCCGAATCGAGCATCGGAAAAATCAAGCGGTTCAATCAGGATGGTGATTTGATAGGAGTCGTCGGAAAGGCCCAAATTAACGCCGGCTGTAAGCACGTAGCGTTGGGATTCGATGCCTCGGGAATGATCGAATTCTTTTTGTCCGTCGAATTTTTAGATGATATGATCTCAGTTCGTTTTACCGATGATTAGGCACCCAACGCGAAACCAATGTTTTTTGTAACATTTCAGCCGTCTGAAGCGAGAAGTTGTTTAACTGGAAGCCAAAGCGAATTTTGCAAAGGAAAAAGCTCAGAGGTTTGCGAACTTTTTCCGCAAAATTCGCGGCGGCGACCGATCTACTTCATTCGGCTGAAGTGTCACGGCGATTGTTAACGCTTCTGAGAAATTATGAGCCAAAAGTGTTGAATTCTCAAAGTCCGTGTGTAAGGAAAGAACCAAAATTGGAAATTGCGATCAAAGTAAATTGGTGTGCCGCCCCTGCCGGTTCATCCGGCAGGTCGGAAAGTTTTGTAAGTTAGCAAGAGCACTGGCAACTGGGTTCTGCGGCTCGCCCCTGCCGGTTCATCCGGCAGGACGGGAAGTATTGCAAGCGGTAGACGCGGTCGGTTACATCCCACAAGCCCACAAAACTTCCGTCCCGGTCAGACGAGCTGGCCGGGGACGGCCGGGGATTTCATCGGGGCACCCCATTTTTAACTTTAA
>JBGTHU010000264.1:0-10831 GCA_041745975.1 Mariniblastus sp. | reverse complement strand
GGGTAGTGGGCCTTGAGAGAGGCAGTCTGATAGGCGACCAGAGCGTAAGCCGTTGAATGGCTTTTATTGAAACCGTAGCCTGCGAATTTGAGGATCATGTCCCACAATTCTTGGGCGTCTTTGCTGCTGCAATCCTGCTCGGATGATCCTTTCATGAACTGATCATAATTCCGGGCGATGATTTCTTCCTTCTTCTTGCTGATCGCCTTGATGCAGGTATAGGCTGACGCCAACGGAATCCTGCCCAGCCGATTGAGAATCTGCATCACCTGTTCTTGATAGACCATTACACCATTGGTTTCGGTTAAAATTTCTTCCAAGACCGGGTGTTTGTATTCGGCAGCCTTTCGTCCGTGTTTGACTTCAATGTATTGCTGAACCATGCCCCCTTCCAACGGGCCGGGGCGGTAGAGTGCGTTGGTGGCGACGATATCCAGAAAATGGTCCGGTTTCATC
The DNA here is from genome assembly GCA_041745975.1 of Mariniblastus sp. Lineage (GTDB taxonomy): Bacteria > Planctomycetota > Planctomycetia > Pirellulales > Pirellulaceae > Mariniblastus. The sequence continues at coordinate 10,375 of JBGTHU010000264.1, read as the reverse complement.
TTCTGCAGCAGATCTCGAATCCCGCCACTTTCCAATTGAAACACACCCTTGGTTTCGCCCGATTGCAACAGATCAAAGGTAGGCTGATCATCCAGCGGAAATTTCAGAATATCAATCCGCTGACCTGTCGTCTGCTCGATCAAATCGACGGAATTGCGAAGGATCGTCAACGTTCTCAATCCCAAGAAATCCATTTTTAACAAACCGGCATCTTCGACATCCTTCATCGACCATTGGGTGATCACATCGGTCTTGCCGGTGACCTTCCCCAGCGGAACGTAGTTAGTCAAAGGACCATCGGCTATCACCAATGCAGCGGCGTGAGTCCCCACATTCCGTACCATCCCTTCCAGCTTTTTGGCAAAATCCAGCAGTTCGGTAATCTCGGGGTCCCCTTCATAAACCGCGCGGAGATCGGTACTTTTTTCCAGGGCTTGTTCCAACGTAATGTTCAACTCATCGGGCACCATCGCGGTGATTTGATTGACTCGAGCCAGCGGAATGTTCAGGGCACGTCCCACGTCTTTGATTGCCGCGCGAGCTTTCATCGTACCGAATGTACCGATTTGAGCCACACTCTCTTCGCCATATTTATCTTTCACATAGCGAATAATGTCGGATCGCCGCTGCTTGCAAAAGTCGATATCAATATCCGGTGCTTCCAAGCGATTCTCATCCAAGAATCGTTCGAACAGCAATCCATATTTGATCGGACAAACGTGGCTCAGATAGGTTGCAAAACAGACCAAGGCACCTACACCACTCCCCCGTGCCGTCGCGGGGATGTCTCGCTGTCTGGCTTGTTCGACAAAGTCCCAATTAATCAAAAAGTAGTTGGCAAATCCTAACTTTTTGATTACGGCCAATTCTCTTTCGATTCGATCAAGAACAACTTGAGCCAATTCGCCATCTTCCCACATCTCGGGAGTATCCGCATATCGATCTTTCAATCCTTGATAGCACAACTCACGCAGGCGATCATCCGGATCAACCCCTTCAGGCAACTGAAAGACGGGAAAGAAACGTTTCCCCAACTCAAGCTGGATATCGACCGAGTCAGCGATTTGTTGGCTGCGAGCGACAGCCTCCTCCAGTCCCTGGAATTTGCTGTACATCTCTCGTGGCGAGCGAAGAAAGAATTGGTCGTTCTCCATTTTGAAACGTTTGGTATCGGTACGAAAACTGTTGGTGTTGATGCACAACATCACATCCTGAACCTGAGAGTCCTCACGATCACAGTAGTGACAATCGCTGGTCGCCACCAAGGGCAATCCCATCTGGTTGGCAACTTCAATCGCCCCTTTCATTTGCTGATGCTGGATATCGACGTCATTGTTCATGATTTCGATGAAGTACCGATCACCAAATAATTTTTCGAACCACGCAGCGATATGTTTGGCTTGACCCAAAGAATCCTCAGCCCCCTCTCCACCACGTAGAATCGCCCGACTGAATTCACTGGAGACGCATCCGCTTAAACAGATCAGACCCTCGTGATGAGCCGCCAAGGTCTCCTTGTCGATACGCGGTTTGTAGTGAAACCCCTCCAGGCTGGCGATGGACGCCAATTTGATCAAGTTGCGAAAGCCAGTTGAATTTTGAGCCAACAACGTTAGGTGATAATTGTTGTTTTCACCGCGGCCCCCTTTGGAAGTGCGGCTGCCTGGGGCAATGTAGGCTTCATAACCAATAATTGGATTGATCTGTTTGTCGCGACACTTTCGATAAAATTCCAATGCACCATGCAGGTTCCCGTGATCGGTCAATGCCAGTGCATTCATACCATGGTCGACGGTACGCTGAACCAATTTTCCGATCGTTGCCGCCCCATCAAGCAGACTGTAATGGCTGTGGCAATGCAAATGCACAAAAGGTAATTCAGACATCCTGTTTTATCCAGAAAGAGGCTTTGATAATCGAAGGCGCAGCCCCTTTAATGCACAAAACGTACATGATCCGTTCTAAACGGCTGCTACCGTTAGTCAATTTGAGAAAGTTGATCTGGTTATAATCGATGGTTCGGGTTCTGAAAATAGCCGCCTGTTACAACGATTCGCTTTTTGGCCGATCTGCCGTATTTTTGGGGGCTCAATCATGTCTTGAATTTATTAAAAAATATAGTCGAAGTGGATAGTACTAAACCCTATCCCGTGAGAAAATCATGTTCAGCCGCTCATTACTAACCCCGATCCTGATCATTATAGCCATCGGCGCACCGATCGTTTATCACGAACAACAACAACAACAACAACAACAACAACAACAACAACAACAACGCGAAGACAACCTCGATCCAACACAAGCTGATCTGGCTGACCGCCACTCACTTGACTCATCCGATTCCCCTTGGCAGGAGGAAACGCAAAGCTGGTATCCGCCGCAAGATCCCCGCTCGTTGGCATCAAAGAACCTTTCGCTGCGATTGAATTCTGACCGTCCGGTTGGCGCTTCGGTGGAAACGGCGGATACCGTTTCGCAAATAATGCAGACACCTCAGCCGACTCATTTGCAGCGGCGTAGCAACATCGACCAAATTAGTTTTGCCAATAATGGACGTTTGCAGCCGGAGGCTGACGCCAACCCCTATGCCAGCGACATCAATGGCAGATCAACCGCACCATTCAACCCGACGCTGAATGAAACCCCCTTGGTCAATTCCAACTCGCCAGGATTCATGCCCTCCGCAATAACTCATTCCCGCAATCCCTCTTTGGAAATACAAGGAGTACCAATGGGAGTGCCCGATTTCGCGGCAGCGCAAACGGTTTACTTTCCCGGAAATGAATTTGGGCCTGACCTAACGGCCGCCCCGCTGAGTTATCTGCCGGTGATGGACTTTCGTGAGATTTTCAATTTTCAAATCACTCCATCTTGGATTCAGTCTCGTTGGCAGCGAATTTCCACTCAGCCACAAGACATCGGTTTAAGTGGAATGCGAGTGGCATTGGTCACGGGACCCAACAGCTGGGATTTACAAGGTTCTCTGACATACTACTTTGATCATAAGAAGACCCTTCAGCGAATTAGTTTTCGCGGCTGGACGGGTGACCCAAGTCGACTGGAGAACTTAGTGGTTAATGAATATAAGTTTCGTCCTCAAGAGACTCCATTGGCCGGTTTTTATTTAGGCCAACGCTGGCGCCGACAAACAGGTGGTTTACTGATGAAGTATGCTCCCATCTTAGTGGCCGAACATCCGAACCAACGCTTAGGGGTTATCTTGGAAATCAACAATCCCTCTGGATCATTTGAATTGAGCGAAGAATTTCGTTTGCTGATTGCCGGATCTCATATCCCTTAGTTCGTAGTTGGATAACCTTTCAGCGGTTGCATGAAAGGAATTAGGGTTATCGGGTTGGTTGCACATTCAGTTCTGCTCGGCTACCGATGGCATTGCGGTTTTGTTCACGGGTTGAAAAAACCGCCCATACGGGGAGGTGATCGGAGACCAGTAGGGCTTGTTCTAAAGGCAATCCATATTCGTCCATGATATTCAAAACTCCCGATTGGCCCGTAAATTCCGCAGTATGTCTGACGTCAAAAATAATGTTGTCATAGTTTTTGGTCAGCCGCGTATTGGTTTTCCATTGAGAAGGAATTGCCGCGAACTGATTTTGAAACCAACGATATTGATTGAACCGACCCGGCTCCTCATTCATATCCCCAATCAGGATAAAATCATCTTCATCCGGATGTTCGTCGCGAATTAGGCTGACAATTGTCTCCATTGCCCTGAATTCAGTGGCCGTGCGTTGGGGGGCTACATGGACATTCATCACGACAAAACTAAAGGCGTATTCAGGGGGGTAACTCAAGCAACGGAAATGAGTTACAAACGGAGGGCGATACATGTCGTCATAGGGATCAAGTGCGACATAAGACTGGCTGATGATTTCTAACTGATCGGCATCATACAGATACACCAACTGTTCTGCATAGCGACTTTCTTGGTAACTGATTCGCGGACTGACCACGGCTCGAAAGCGACTGCCGTCGGCATTGATCAAGGCCAAAAATTCGGGGATGGTTTCTTCACTGATATCGCGCAACTCTTGAATCGCCAAGACATCAAAACGGCGAGCGATATCGACGAGTACCTCGACCACATCCGGGTTACTCATTTTGGCACGTCCAAATGTTTGGATATTAAAGGAACCCATCAGGATAGCTTCTCGCCGACCGGGGACACTGGTGGCGGTATAGCCCAATGGGTCCGAACCATTCCACCCATTATGATTGCTTGTTGCCCTATCACCGGCAGTCGTTGTATTGCCGGTCGATGACTGGACGGTATCCCCTGGGTAACTTCGCGCTTGATCAGTTGGGGGTGGTTCGCAGCCAAAATAACCCAACAACAGCAACAGAAACAGTCCCAGCAGTCCTTGCCAAGATTGAAACTGATGGGAATTGGATTTTTTAGATTTCGAACTCGACGCAAACCAAGCACGTCCAAGTTTCGACTTCCTTGTCATTTTCTCCGCCTCCCTGCGGATAAATCATTCGGTAGCATTTCACAATTTGATTCCCTCGTGAAATGTCGCAGCAAGCGAACTCATTTGCCGCTAATTTCAATTCGACTTCGGCGAATGCGTCGGAAACTTTTTTCGGGACAGCTCCTCCTGGGTTGGACAATAGGGAATAAACCGTTGATAATCCAGAGCAAGGGTAGCTGAGCGATGGCGATCGCTAGCATCTCCGCGGTGGCCATGGATAACGCTGATGGTAGGAAAATCCTAGTTCGACAGTGCTAGGCTCGAGCCAAATTTCAGAAAAATGCGAGGCTATTGGCAAAGTGAACGGCAAGGCGTGAGCCGGCGTTTTTGGGGCCAGATTTGCCGAGGGCTTGCAACTTGTCGCTCACAAAACTGGCGCTTTCCAATTAGAAGCTATCAGATAAGTGGCAGACCGTTGGGAGGCGAATCGATTTATGGAGGTGTTAGAACTCGCCAGAGACGGTCTGCCCCCTTTTTCAAAAAGTCTCTGGATGTCGACACCTTTAGTTTTCATCGAATTTTGGATAGACTGTTGGTTTACTTTGATACAGGATCAGCTGATTATCAAAATGATCCACACGAATCTAAAACAAGAGAACTCGTTCATTCCAAACCGGAATACGAAAATAAACGCGGTGAAGCAACGGGAGTTATGGCAGTACTTTTTCAAATTCGCAACGCATTCAAGAGTTATGGTGATCAAATCCTGTTGGATAGCGCGGAAGCTACAATCACATCCGAAGGGAAAACCGGATTTGTCGGGCGCAATGGCGCCGGCAAATCGACCTTGTTACGTATTTTGCTGGGCGACGAAGAACTCGATGCGGGTGAAGTAATTCGACATCCCAAGCTTAAGGTTGGCTATTTGAGGCAACATGACCCGTTTGAACCCCACGAATCGGCCAATGAGTTTTTGATGCGAGACAGTGGTAAGCCAGATTGGAGGTGCGGCGAAGTGGCCGCTCGTTTCGAAATTAAAGGTGACTATTTGTACGGTCCGGTTAAGCAACTATCGGGCGGTTGGCAAACACGGGTTAAGTTGGCATCCTTGTTATTGCATGAGCCCAATTTGCTGTTGTTGGATGAACCTACCAACTTTCTGGACTTGCGTACTCAGATCTTATTGGAACATTTTTTGAGAACGTTTCGGCAAGCCGCGCTGATCGTATCCCACGATCGGACGTTCTTAACTGCCACTTGTGACCAGACGCTTTCAATATCTCAGGGAAAACTGACGCTGTACCCCGGAAAAATCGACAAGTTCCTCGACTATCAACAGGCGATTCAAGAGCAGGCAATGCGGGAAAATGAAGCGACGATGGCTAAGGCTCGTCAGTTGGAAAAATTTATCGCCAGAAATAAAGCGGGCGCAAATACGGCCAGCCAAGCTCGATCAAAACAAAAACAGTTGGAGCGATTGCAGTTCCATCAGATTGCCGAATCGGAAAAAACCGCGAGAATTCAAACCCCGAAAGTACAACCCCGTCAAGGAACGGCTCTTCGTTGTCACGACGTGACAATTGGCTACCCCGACCATCAAGTTGCCACGGATGTACAAATCGAGATCGAGCATCGGCAACGATCTGCCATTGTGGGAGACAATGGGCAAGGGAAAACAACATTGCTCCGAACATTGGTCGGGTCGCTGCCCGTGTTAAATGGTGAAATTCGCTGGGGTCATGGAATTGAAATCGGAGTTTATGCACAACACGTTTATTCTTCGTTACCTCCCAATGATACCGTGTTGGAGTATCTGGAAACGATGGCGATCCCCGGCACAACCGACCAACAGGTTTTGGCAGTAGCCGGTTCGTTGCTGTTTCGCGATAGCCATGTCAATAAAAAGATTTCCGTCCTTTCCGGAGGGGAACGAGCCAGGCTCTGTATGGCGGGACTGCTTTTAGGAAATTACAATGTGTTGGTAATGGACGAACCAGGAAACCATTTGGATGTCGAAACCGTCGAGGCTCTCGCCGAATCGTTGATCGAATATCAGGGGACCGTGATCTTTACCAGTCACGATCGGCATTTTATGCAGCGTGTGGCCACCACGATCATTGAGGTTCGAGACGGTGGAGTGAAAAATTACCAAGGTGACTATGAGTCGTATCTCTACTGGATGAACCAAGAAATCGATGCTGGTGAACGAGAGCTGCAAAATCAAAATAAAATTTCAAAAGCGATTCCTTCCTCCGTGTCTGCTAAAGCCAATGAAAGCAATGAGAATGTGCGGGATCACCGTAGTTTAAAAAAACAACTAAAAAACATCGAGCGAAAAATAGCAAAACTAGACGAATCAAAAAAGGCACTCCAGCAGCAATTGCTTGCCGAAACCGATCCCCAAAAGGCACTTCAATTCCACCAGGAGTTGGAACAGGTATCAAAAGAACTCAGCGAAGAAGAAGAAAGATGGCTCGAATTGTCATGACATTTAAAACAGATAGTACGAACTCCCTTCCCATCCTTGAACGATTACTAAAACCGGTCTCATTCACTCTTCAGCGATATTTCTATAAAGGCGGCCAATGGATAAATTATTGATCAATGGAATCTGGGTGGTCGGAAGCGGCCCGCGATTTGAATCGAAATCTCCCAGTGACGAGAGTGTTGTTTGGGAAGGAGCGGTAGCTGCGGAAACTGATGTCAATGCTGCTTTTGAGGCGGCTCGCGACGCGTTTCCAAAATGGTTTTCACTTCCTCCCACGGATCGAATTGACTTCTGTCAAAAATTTGCCCAGCAAGTTGAAAAAAATGCAGCTCAACTGATTGAGCTAATCGGTCGAGAAACGGGAAAACCACTCTGGGAAGCGAGAACCGAGGTCGCTGCCGTAGTCGGCAAAATTAACTTGTCGATCGATTCCTTTCGACAACGCCGCAACACCTCCGAATTCGAGATGGGGGCCACTCGCGCTGTGACCCGTTTCAAACCGCATGGTGTCTGTGCCGTATTGGGGCCCTACAATTTCCCCGCCCATCTACCCAATGGGCATATCGTTCCTGCTTTGATCGCGGGAAATACGATTGTGTTTAAGCCCAGTGAACAGACTCCAGCCGTCGCTCAGTGGATGTGCCAACAATGGCAACATGTGGGATTACCTGCGGGGGTCATAAATTTGGTACAGGGATCAGGTGAAACCGGAAAGCTTGTGTCGTTGCATCCAGAACTCGATGGTCTGTTTTTCACCGGCAGCTCCCGAGTCGGTAAAACACTGCATCGAGCCTTTGGTGACCATCCCCAAAAAATATTGGCGTTGGAGATGGGAGGGAATAATCCTCTGCTGGTCCATCAGGTGCAAAACCTTTCGGCAGCGGCCTATGCCACGATCCTGTCAGCCTATTTTACTTCGGGGCAACGTTGCACTTGCGCACGGCGATTGATTCTAGTGGATGACCCGCAAGGTCGCCAGTTTATCGACGAATTGATTCGGATGATCTCGCAAGTCTCGATCGGTTTTTTCAATGATCAACCGCAACCCTTTATGGGGACCGTGATTTCTGCTCATGCCGGCCAACAGCTTTTGCGGGCTCAAGCGGATCTGGTCGCGGCGGGTGGAGAATTAATACTGCCAATGCAACCGGTCCGCGATTGCCAGGCTTTGCTGGCCCCCGGGTTAATCGATGTGACATCTGTTGCCAATCGGAGTGATGAAGAAATTTTTGGCCCGCTGCTCAACCTGATTTGGGTTCCTTCTTTCGATGCAGCCATTGAAGAAGCCAATCGGAGCCAGTACGGACTGTCGGCTGGATTGTTAAGCGATTCGGCTGATCATTATCAAGAATTTTTGCATCGGATACGAGCCGGGATTGTCAATTGGAACCGACAAACAACCGGCGCCAGCGGGCGGATGCCGTTTGGTGGTTGTGGATTGAGCGGCAACCATCGGCCCAGTGCCTGGTTCGCCGCCGACTACTGCTCCTATCCCGTTGCCTCGCTGGAAGCGGCTCAATTGACGCCTCCAGAAAAACCAGAGATTGGTTTAGAAAATTGTTTTTCGTATTAGGCCTTGCTTTCAAGTGGCCACCTTTGCCGCTACTACATCATGCCGACCCGCTAGCCGAAGTGGGTGGGATTAAACTGAAATTAATAATTTCCGCCATCCGAATTGGATCTGCAAAGTCAACTACACTTTGTCCGCCGCTTGGTCGTGCTCCCGTTATGCTTGACCAACGCAGGGGGCAGCGGTAGTAGATGCAGTCACGATAGGGCTGATCGTCGTTGTAATCGTCAACCAAGTGTTGCAGTTCGAAACTGCCCAGTGCCAAATTGATGGCCCACATGCCTGCAGCCAATCGGTCTCGATTGCGGCCATGAATTGCCGTGCGGCCTTGAGTGACAGCCAACAGGGTGATCCCTTGTTTCATCAAACTCCCCAGACGGCCTCGATATTCGGGGGCCACTGTCAAATCCAGCATATACAACGTTTCCGGATCGTGGCGAGCTGGATCGGTCAGGGTTCCGCGCTCTTCCGGGAACAAGGCCAAGGGGCCTGCAAACGCCATCCCTGCGATCTGATCCCCATCGCAGGCCAACAAGCCGAGGCCGTGGGAATTTTCAATCAACCGATCGTATTTGCCAATGGCAGTCTGCCGAGCGGGCTCGTACACAATGTGTTGCAGTGCATCGACTTGAGATCTCCAACGTTTCCAGTTGTCACTCTCGAGCAACCGAAACCGAAGGTGATTGCTGGACGACGGTAGCTGAGATGTAAGAAAGTTGATCAAATCATTCGTTTCGACTTTCATCGTTGCCGACAGTAATTTGCATTCAATCAATTTGGCTGAAAAACGGAAGTAACGCTCAACATCGCGACGAGCGAGCAAGTTGAACGCCGTGGTGTCTTGCGATCGTTTTTCAACTGTATGACAAATTTCCGGTGAAGTGAGTCTCAACCGGTGACTCCGTTCAGCCACATCGCTATCGGTCGATGCCTGGTCATTCGGTTTCAAAGAACTGTTTGCAGATTGAAGAATTTTCCGCCCCAGCCAATCGATTTCCTCGGGGGTTACTCCCAAGGGTAAGTAGATTTTAGCGATGGGTGCATTGGCGCATGAATCGTCACTCCAATCGAGTCGAACAGAATTGGCCGTCATTCGAGCGAGCAGGACGGCACGAGGAGCCTGAAATTGGATCGCCAAGTGACTACTATCGACCAACTGGCAAGCCGCAATGAGGTTTGTTTGTAATTCGAGTTGCGGTTGAATAAATTGCTGCAAACGGTTTAAGTTTTCAGCCTTTGTTTGATTGAATTGTTCAGCCATGCTTGCTGAAATGTAATTGCCGATTAACGTGCGTATGCTCGCCGGTTCCCAACAATCGGTCTGATGGTATTCAAAATGGAAGCTTTCATTCGAAGCGACCACGTCCAAGATGGATATCTGATTTTGATCAACCTTGCCCGCGACCAGCCCGCTTCTCTCAAACCACTTGCAATACTCGGGTGCTCGCCTTTGAAGCCCCGTTGAGGCTGAAATTAACCCCTGCAGATCGGGATCATTCCGATCGCCGGTCCAAGCCGCCGCATGTTGCAGAATTCCAAACAAACAACTGTGATTATATCCCAGACCTCGGTTGACTTCGGTGGCATCAAACATGATTTGCCCATTGGAAAAAACGCTCCAAGGACCGGCCGATTTACGGAGATCGATCGCCGCGGGTGGTTGTGAACCAACGCAATCCGTTTCATCAGCTTCATTGATTTCAGACAATGATCAACTCTCCTGTCATTGTGCCAAATGGTCTGGCTTGATCAAATCATCAACCAGCTGTTGAAACTCATGGTTGGTAAAGTCCATCCGACTGGAGGCGCGAGCGCAAAAATCTTTTTCTTGGGGAGCCAAACGACCGTCAACTGCCATTAGTCGAATCATCTCTTCCAGCATCA
>JBGTHU010000263.1:0-2144 GCA_041745975.1 Mariniblastus sp. | reverse complement strand
TTCCGAGCAAGCCGAAGCACAAGGGTTTCATCATGGTCGAGGCTGGGGTGGATCTGGAGTCTCAATTTCGGTAGGTCGTGGGTTTTACGGGCACGGTTTTTACGGATCTGGATTTAACCAAGGGTTTTATCGAGGTGGTTGGGGGGCGGCTCCAATTTACTATCGACCGGTGCAGGTCTATCGACCGGTTCCCTTTTATGGTGGATACGGAGGCTACGGTTATCGTCCCGGTTGCCGTTGGTAATCGAAGTAGTTTTAAGAAACCATTGGCGATCTGATCCGTCGTTGAGGACAGCCTCGGTTGGTCGTTACGAAAACGTAGCCAGCGGGCTTAACGTCGCAACACTTTTTAGAATGAAAACATGGAGTCAGTTCCCAACTGGCAACATCAAATGAAAGAACCACGGCTTTACCGCCGTGGTTTTTTCTATTCGATAGGCGTTTGGCACCCGAGCATAGGTTTGTTATCGCCTTTTCATTGGAATCAATTTTTTTTTCGACGATATTTACACACGGGTTTTAATCGCCTCGCAAAATTGGCAAATTTTGACAGGCCAGGTCGAGTCTCCTGCCGATACAGTTCTTTGACCATGCCCTACATTCTCATTCCGTTGTTACTATGTCGCGGACAGCTCAATTTCCCTTTTTACCCGTACACGGTTAGGCTATTTCAATCTCCGGGCCGGGAGGGGACGACCGCGTCGGTTGCGCAAGTCCAGCACTTGAATAACGTGATGGCGACAATCGTTCACGATTGGCCTATTCAAGTCGTAATGCTTTCGCATGCGTTGCTCGACGGTAGTAGCCGAGACATTGTAAACTCGCGTGGCTACTGCACCGATCCGTTTTTGTTCCATACCAAATCCTCGTTCGCGAATTTGCGTTCCGTACAGAACGCAATCTTGACAGTTGCTGACGGCAATCCCATTCTCATAACGGAGGGGTGAAATACCTGGGGGACAAATCGCAATCGATGCGTGACGCAGCGGTCCGATTTTGGGAAATTTCCCTTTGACTTTACTGGTGACAACATAGACCTCTCGTTGATCGACAAGAGCAATGGAGACAAAGTCTCTGGTGGCATTGATTTTCACCGATTGCGCCAGGATCAAATCGCCATTGACGATACAGACGAAGCCGAAAATAAAATGATAAAGATAGTTTTTCATGGACAACGGAGAGCCGAATCCTGGGAAGATTCGGCTATTTTGGGACGTAAACTCAATCTGCCAATATCGCGACAATTCTGGTATTAAGGAGCGATCAAAAAACCGGTGGTGCGGATTGGTTTGATATCTATCAAGTACCCGCCGCGACCATGGGTGGCAATCACCATCAGGCTTTCATCATGATGAAGGGCGATGTCGTGGACATAGACGGTAGGTAATCCGGCTCCCAGGACTTGCCAATGTTGACCGGCATTGAGTGAAACATACACCCCGATGTCCGTTCCCACGTACAGAATTTGCGGATTTGAGGGATCTTGCTTGATCACATTGGCAATACTTTGCGGGATATTGTTCGCGATTTCAGTCCAGCTGTTGCCCCGATCGGTTGAACGGAAAAGGTAAGTCTGAAAATCGTTGATTCGTTTTCCATTGCAAGCGATATAGACCGTATCTTTGTCGAAATGACAGGCTTCAATACTGGCGATACAGCAATCCTGAGGCCAGGCCACGGGGGCTTTGCGCCAAGTTTTGCCTTCGTCTTCGGTGACTTGCAGGTTGCCATCGTCGGTTCCGGCATAAATCAGACCCTTCTCCAAAGGCGATTCGCTGATGCTGAAAATAGTGGAAAAAGCAATGTTTCCTTGCTTGTCTAGATCGAAATTGGTCAGATCATCGCTGATTCGTCGCCAATTGTCTCCTTGATCATCAGATAGAAAAACAAATTGAGCGCCGTACAACAATCGCTTGTGGTCATGTGGCGAAATGATCATCGGAGACACCCATTGGGCTCGTCGACTTTCCGAACCAAAGTCTGGTGAAATCTCTTTGCGACGATTGCGACGATCCTCAGTTGTCAGATCAAATCGGAAAGGACCGGTACCGTAGCGATTGACCGCATAGACCAAGTCGGGATTGGTAGGATCGACGGCATGGCGTCCTGATTCATCGCCGTAACCTCGTTCCCAGGGAGTGAAC
>JBGTHU010000262.1:0-2911 GCA_041745975.1 Mariniblastus sp. | reverse complement strand
TCTGCGATCGGTGTTTTATCCCCTATTGGGAGATCGAATCTATGGGCGTTGGGGGGATGCGATTGATATATTAGGGGTTGTGGCAACGCTGTTCGGGTTGGCAACTTCGTTGGGCTTGGGAGCCAAACAAATCAATGCGGGATTAAGTTTCGTTTTTGAAATCCCGCAGTCGGTTACGATCCAAGTTTGGTTGATTGCCATCATTACCCTGATTGCCGTGGCTTCCTTGGTTTCAGGTTTGCACGTGGGGATCAAGTGGTTGAGCCAAATCAATTTGGCATTGGCGGCTTCGTTGATGCTGTTTTTATTTATCATGGGGCCGCAAACGTATTTGTTGGATGCATTGATTGCCAATGTGGGTACCTATTTTCAGTATTTGCCGACCAATTCCTTTCGTACACCTGCTTATGAAACGCCATCGAATTCCAATTGGTTGGGGAACTGGACTGTCTTTTACTGGGGATGGTGGATTGCCTGGTCACCGTTTGTCGGCATGTTTATTGCCCGAGTGTCGCGTGGCCGAACGATTCGCGAGTTTATCTTAGGGGTAATGTTTGTGCCTTCGGCCGTTGCCCTGCTATGGTTGACGGTATTCGGAAACAGTGCGATTTACCAGCAGCTCAATGCGGATTCGTTCGTCGCTGGCGATTCAACCGACCGTGAGAATACGAGAACCTATTTAGTACAGGCTTTGGATGCCGAAACCAACTTACCTCAGACGAAGCAGCAGGATTTTTTGATCGCGCCCCATGCGGATTGGATGGTCAATCCAGTCCATGTTTTGCTGACCCGGCGATCCAATGGAGAATTATCGACAGCATCGGGGCAAGGGGTTGAATATATTGACGGTGTCTTGTCGGAGTCGTCCAGCGGCAAGCCATTGCAGATCAAGGATCGTGATCGATTCACGGGCCAATACGCCACTGAGGAACTGAACTTGACTCTGGGCGAGTTTCTGGAAGCGCCTGTGGTCGACAACCAAGCACGACAAAAAATTGACACCACGGCAACGATCATGTTTGTATTATTTCAAAGCTATCCGTTGGTTGGCCTGACCACTTTGATTGGAACGTTGTGCGTGATTGTCTTCTTCGTGACTTCGTCCGATTCTGCTTCAATGGTGGCGGATATTATCGCCTCGGGCGGCAAGCCGACCCCATCGGTGGGAACGCGGATTTTCTGGGGCGTGTTGGAAGGTTGCCTGGCCGCCATACTGCTGTTGGCCGGGGGCTTGAAAGCCTTGCAAACGGGTGCCATTACCATCGGACTTCCATTTTGTCTAATGATCTTGATCATGTGCTTTTGCCTGCATCGCAGCTTACGAGCCGAGCTTGTGGGGCGATAACTATCCGTGAGCAGTTACCAAATAAAAAACGGCTTTGCCTCGGTTGGAAGAATGACCGAAGCAAGCCGTTTTTTCACGTTGTGACAATTCCTAAGCGATGATCTCTGAGGATCGACGCCGATGGAACTTAGAGGCTATCAGAAAAAGGGGGCTTACCCTATCCGGCGATACCAAACACCTTGATAAATCGCTCGCCTCTAAAGGGTCAGACCCCTTTTTCAAATAGCCTCTATTGATTTAACCACTTTTTTTAAGCGATTATTTTTTTGCTGCAGTCGCTCGAACGTTTGCTTTTCGCTTAGCATTCATTTTGGGAGCTGCGACTTTATTGGATCCAGCATTGATTTTGGTGTTTGTTTTGGCTTTGGCTGCAACTGGAGTTGCGTTGGTTTTCGCTTTGACCTGCACCTTGGTTTGTGCCACAGGCTTAGCAATTGCTTTTGCTGCAGTCGCTTTTACTGTCGTTTTTGGGGCGACCGTTTTGGTGGGCGACTTGGCAACAGCTGCCTTGGCTTGAATTGGTTTTCGGCTTTTCAACTGCGTCGTTTTGCTAGCAGCGGCTTTGACTGGTGTGGTGCCCGATTTGGCTTTGGTGGCCGAAGCAACCGTTTTTTTAATCGATTGGGCTTTGGTCGAATTTGCCTTTGCCTTGACAGTAGTTGTGTTTGAAGCTTTCGCCATCAATATACTCTCCTAATGAGAAATTTTTAACTGGTGGCTCGCCTTAGGACCATTCCTAATGACATTCCTTTGTAACCTACGAGCCTTGTCGGCAGAGTTTATGTACCAGTTAAGGTCAAAGCTACCGACATAAAGTAAATCGGAATACTGCAGTCAAAAAATTTTGAAAATCTGGAAATTTTTTCTAAACTTGATCGAAATTTGTCGCCACTTGAGTCGCAAGTTGGATGAAAACTGTAAACCGATCGATTTATTAGCTTTATCTGTTGCTGAGGAATACAATTACCTGGGTATCTAACTTAACTCGTCAACTTCCGAGTGCCTATCCACAGAAACATACCTCTCAAGGAAAATCATGACTCAGAAACAATTGCAGGACAGCCCCAAAACCTTGGTGACCGTATTCGATGACCTGGAAACAGCCAAATTGGTGGCAGAGAAACTTCACTCCGAAGGCTTTTTACTTGAGCGAATTGAATTGGTGTCTCATGACATTCATGAAGAAGCGCCAACGGTCGAAACACCAATCGTTCACGAAACAACCGAAGGGGCTTTGTTCGACGGTGCCGCCAAATGGGGCGGCACGGGAGTCGGAGTTGGGTTGCTGGCCGGGATACTGACAACGTTTCCCGGATTAGCACTTGGGATGGCGATCGTTGGTGGCGTCACGGGAGCATTCATGGGAGGTGTTGCTGGCATTGACAATGCTGTCAACGATGACTCCCACGATTTGCCAACGCTGGAGGAGTATGAGCAACTGATCAACGGCGGCAAGAAACTTGTGGTAGTTCTCGGCTCGCCTGAAGACATGGTAAAAGCCGAACAGATTGTCAGGGACATGGCTCATGTGCGAAGCCATATTCATCCCGTACATGGCCATCTCTA
>JBGTHU010000261.1:0-2324 GCA_041745975.1 Mariniblastus sp. | reverse complement strand
AGTCACGATCAACCGACGGATTGAATGCTTTCTTTGGATGGACCACGATGGGGCCAACCATTCCCATCGCTTCCTGCATCGCGACGTGGGAGTGATAAAAAAATGTGCCCTCTTCGTGAACGTCGAACTCGTATTTGAAACTCTTCCCTGGCTCGATTGGATTCTGAGTCATCTCGGCCGCCCCGTCGTATTGCACGGGCATTTCAAATCCGTGCATGTGAAAATTGGTGGCTTCGGGCAATTCGTTGGTGACGATGACGCGGATCCGGTCACCTTGGTTGATTTCCATCAACGGCCCCGGCATTTGGTGGTTGTACCCGTAGACGTTCATCTTGTAACCAGGTAAGAATTCTTGGGCGACCGGGGTTGCTGAAATGTGAAATTCTTTGGCACCATCAATCATTTTCCACGGGAGCTTTTGCAGGTCCGGCGCCGTGATTTCGACTGGTGATAAATCCGACGACCGAAAGCCGGGTACAAGTTTGCCACAATAGTAATCGCTATCAGGATCGTTTCCGCGACCGGGCTTGAATCGAGAAAACCCATCAAACTCGTCTTGAGTCTGTTTGTTTCCTGGGTGCGTGTGATGTTGATGATCTTGTTTAGGGTCGAGCGGAGGCAAATCTCCGGCGTTCGCGTCCTGAGCTGTTGCGCGTCGCTTGCTGGCACCGACGATTCCGAAAGCGGCAGCGGCGGCACCGGCTGCCAAAAATTTCCGTCGTTCGTTGTAATGAGTCATTTTCGATCTCGCGTCGGTGTGGGATGGTAGGCGCTGGATGGCCTAGCGCGGTTTGGGGACTGCGTCGATGTGGCCAGCGGGAGCGACGCCATCGGCGGCCATTAAACCGCCCTGTAACAACATGCCGTCGATTAACACTTCCGAGTTTCGCATTTTGGCCAGCCAGTCGGTGTATTCCATCTGAGAATCAAAATAATCGGTTTGAGCCATCAGTACTTCGTTCCAGTCCGTTCGATTGTCCTGATAACTTTCAAGCACCATGCGATACGTTTCTTTCAGCTCTGGCAAGATCGTTTGTTGATATTGAGACACATGTTGAACAGCGGTCAAATATCGTTCGAACTGTTGCGAAAGATCGCCTTTCAGCCTCAGTTCGAGTCTTTGAATTTCGGCACACTGCCGGGCGAGATCCGCCTGCGCCTGTTGAATCGTGCCCCGATTTCTATCGAACAACGGCAATTTCAGACTCACTCCAGCAACCGCGACGGTTTCTTCGGCCTCGAAATTGTATCCGGCTCCGCCTTCCAGCGTAAAATTGGGGATCGGCTCTGCCCGTTCCCGCTGAACTGTAATTTGATCGGCTTGTAACTTCGCCCGTGCGGCGATCATTTCGGGGCTGCTTTCCAATAGATTTGCCAACAGACTTTCAAAGTCGATTCGAATGGGTGTTGACTCCAGCTCGCCAACCAAAATACTTCCAGTGATATCCGTGGCCGTCAGAGCGGAAACGTGTCGTTCAGATTGACGGAGCATATTTTGCGTTTCAAGCAGTTTCAATCGTGCCTTCTGGAGTTCGACATTGGATCGGCGGATGTCCGCCGCATTGGCTTGCCCCATGTTATAGGCTTCACGAGCGGTTACGGCCGAGTCTTCAGCCGCCTTCACTAACTCTTGCTGAATCACAACTTGGCGTTGCAGTGCGAGCGTATTGTAGAAATGGATTCGTACGTCGTTGCAAATCCGGTATTGTTGCGCAACCGCATTGGCTTCGGCGACCTTGACTCGTTGCAAATACTTGGCCCGGCTGAGTCTTAACTTACCAGCGGTCACAAACTCTTGGCTAAAAATCCCGCCTTGAAACTCTCCCGCTGTTCCGCCGACGCCAATCTGCTCGGCTGAGTAGCGGACGGTTGGATTGGGATACAAACCAGCTTGAATGGCTTTTCCCATTTCACCGGTGATTTGCAACTGAGCCTGCCGCAGGGTCGGATTGTTCGATACCGCGAACCCTATCAAGTCAACGAGCGTCAACTGCTGACCGATTTCGTTTGAGACTGAATCGGTAATCGATGTATCCACTACCGAAGAGGGTAACATGACTGGCGGCACGTATCGGCGACCTAATTCTGGAGGGGATTCGCCAAGCAATGGCAAATGCTGTCCCGGTTGCAAATGCTGTTGACTTTGGTGCGAGGGGGTAACACGTGCCCCGCTTTGAGATTGCTCATGATTTCCATGTTGCGCTAGCACGCAAGCAGAGCTGAAGGCTAATCCCACGAAAACAATTCGGGCGGCGTATTTTAGAATTGGCATCAGGTCTGATCCGTGTGTTATCGACAATAACCTTACAACCCTTGTGATCGTC
>JBGTHU010000260.1:0-2355 GCA_041745975.1 Mariniblastus sp. | reverse complement strand
TATCATTGGCTTTATTGATTTCCCGAAATCCAGCTTGGCGATCATTGGCCAATTCCAAAATCCCGGATCGAAGGTCAAAATCTCCAGCGACCTGCAAGGCCCAAAATCCAGCACTCGAATCGGGAAACTGCTCGGCAACTTCCTTCAGACTGCTGGAATTTGAGGTTTGGGTAAAAACACCCATTTGGCGGCTGAGCGTGATCCATTTGCCTTCTTCCAAATCAGAGCGAACCTTCATCATCCAAATGATGGCCAGAACCAAAAGGAACAGGGCCAATGCGCCCAGTCCAATCAAGTTGGCATACGGCTTGACCGAGTCAATAAATTTTTCCAGTGAATCTTTCTCATGGTCTAAATTGACGGAGGGAAGATTTCTGTTGGGAGCCGGTTGATTCTTAGGTTCGCTGGTCTGCGACATCAGATTATATAAAGTTGAAAGTGAGGAAATGACGGGCTCGTCGATTAAACAAACATCCTTTATAGTATAAGAGCACTGATGTTTTATCGTCAATAGCGACCGCGAACCGATAACCCACAATAAATCCAATCAAATCTGATCAAATTTATTCGAATCCGATCGAATTTAATCCACAACTGAAGAAATGGAAAGGCTCTATACAAAATGAACGCCGATCAACGCTTAACCCAATATTTGCAGGATCATGGACTGGAGTTGCCGGCTCCCCCCAAAGTCTTAGGGCTGTACAAGCCGGCTCTGTTGATAGACCGACACTGTTTTCTTTCAGGGCATCTGCCGCTAAAACCCGATGGTGGGCTGATCCAAGGTAAAATCGGGCATGAAATTGATGAATCAGCCGGATATGAAGCGGCTCGGCAATGCGGATTGGCGATGCTGGCGACGTTAAAGCAAACCCTTCAATCTCTCGATCGCGTCGAAAGGGTGGTTAAACTACTGGGGATGGTCAATTGCACCGATCAATTCACTCAACAACCGGCGGTCGTCAATGGCTGCAGCGAGCTTATGAAGGCGATTTTTGGTGATGACCAGGGAGTAGGAACTCGCAGCGCGGTGGGAGTTGGATCACTGCCAATGGGGGTCAGTGTAGAAATCGAAGGTCTGTTTTTGTTGAAGCAGTGAGCCCGAGGAACAGGAAAGCTGCAAATTATCATGAGCGATCGACTTACCGGCTTGGTGAAGATCCTGGGGATTTCATTGCTACTGGTGGCTTTGTGGGGCTGGCTGGCGTGGCAAGTTCCGGAATCGTTTTTGGCGACAGGTAACATCGAAAATCTGTTGCGCCGCACCGCATTGTACGGAATTCTGGGTATCGGAGTCGCCTTTGTAATTATCGGCAGCGGTATCGATTTGTCGATCGGATCGCTGGTTTGTCTGGCCGCATGCCTGCTGGCTTTATTTTTGCAAGTCGATTATGTGGAACTAGACAGCCAACCGGTCTGGCAGGTAAAAGCCGCTGAAAACACGATGCTGGTATCAGCCAACCACGGCTACCGAATCGATGACTACCTGTGGTACGACAAGGATCGGCGGAATCGAGGATTGTTGCGAGTGATTGGCTTACCCCAGTCCAACGACGATACGGCACCTCATGTTCGTGTAACGGTTTCAGAGGGACTGAGTCGCGATCAAATTTCCGATGACGACCAACCGGTTGCCAAAGTCACTCGGACATATCCGTTACAAGCGATAACCGAAGATACCGTGATCTTGGCCTTGGGGGCAGACGATTTGTCTGGGCTCAAATCAGGAGATCGTTTGGTGTTCGTGCACCCCCAAGCGGCTCGACGCGAGCGGACGGTGGCAGACATTTCTCGTTCTGCGGAGAGAGCAGCCATCGAGATTCGGCTGACAGAAAATCTCAGCGGTGTTGAACTCGATTTCCAAGTTCTCCCCGTGGTGCGGAAGCCTTTGATGTCGATCCCATGGGCCCTCGCTTCAGTCATCGGAGTCTGTTTATTAATTGGCTTGATCCACGGCCTATTGGTGACTCGATTGAATTTGCAACCGTTTATCGTAACCTTGTGTGGGTTGATGATTTATCGCGGGCTCTCCCGGTGGTTGACGGCGGATCAAACGGTTGGATTCAATGAATACACCGAAACATTGGCCCGCGCCGGTACAGGCCGCTGGGTCATCTGGCAAGGGGCTCAAGATGCTTCTTTCGGGATCCCTTACTCGTTTCTGATTTTTTCCGTAGTTGTTCTGTTGGCGATGGTGCTGTTAAACCTGACCGTTTGGGGACGACATCTGATGGCCGTGGGACGTAATCCCGAAGCCGCCCGATTCTCGGGAATTAATCATCGACACGTCCTATTGACGACCTACGTGGTTTGTGCATTGCTAGCCGGTATCGGCGGCATGATGTCTGCCATCGA
>JBGTHU010000259.1:0-4281 GCA_041745975.1 Mariniblastus sp. | reverse complement strand
GGCTCAAAATCGCGATGTGGAAAGCATCAATCGCGAAGCGGCTGGATTTTACTCCCGACAGCAATGGAATGAATCAATCTCACGATTTCAAGATTTAATCGACCAACATCCTTATTCGTCGCATGCACGAGTGGCTCGCTTTTACCAAGGTGAAGCCTACATGCAGTTAGAAAATTTCAACCAAGCTTACGCCGATTACCAGCGCTATTTAGTTTCCTCACCGCAAGGAGAATTCGCCTCGCGAGCACGTTTTCGGTTGGGAGAGGCGGCTTATCGGAACCAAGATTGGGAGAATGCAGTACGTTTGTTCAGCCGCTTCTTGAACGAACACCCTCAAGATCCACTGGGCGAATTCGCCTGGAGTTTTCTGGGGGAATCGCGGCTGGAGCGAATGGAACTATCAGACGCTCAACACGCCTTCGAAACCGCACTCGACCGCTATCCATCCAGTGACCTAGCCACTCCGAACCGAATGGGACTGGCCATGGCGTTGGAACTGCAAGGGCAACTTACAGATGCGATGCGTTTATTTCAGTTTTTGACAGAGTGCGACGACCGCATAATCGCTCTCACGGCTCATCTACGGTTGGGAAAGTTGCATTTCCAAGATAATCAATTTGTCGATGCGGAAAAACATTTACAGCAAGTTATCGATCAAGGCGAAGGCGGTAACGAAACGATTCAAGCGGAAGCTACATATTGGCTGGCCCGCACAAGTTATCAACAAGGTCGAATCAGCAAGAGCCTGGAGTGGTACAAAAGAGGGATTGCCCTCAATGGATCGCTGGAAACTGCCACGGCATTGAGATTTGACGGAGCCATCGTGGCCAAAGCGTCCGATCAACCGGGACTGGCCATACAATGGATCGACGACCTGGTGAAACAAAATCCGTCATCCAAGTTTGCCGATGATGCGTTGTATTTGAAATTGGAATTGCTCACTGAAATCGTCCCCGACCAGACAGCTCAAATCCATGAAGTCTCCCTCGGTGGAACCTCCATTGATCTTGCCAAAAGGATCTCCTCCATCATTCGTCAATTCGAAGAAAATTATCCTGAAAGCCCATGGCGAAGCACTTCGTTGGCCATTTCAGGTCGTTTCTTTTACAATCAACAACAATTTACGACCGCCAGAGAACTATTTCAGAAACTCATTCTTCAAGACGAAGATCCACGTTGGCGTTATTTCTTGGCCCTCAGCTTAATTGGCGAAGAAGCTTTTGCCGACTCCGAAGCGGAGCTGTACAAGATAGATATTACAACGGCAGACGAGAATTTAACTTCGTTAACTCAATTGGCGATAGCGACCGCTAAATTCGGCCAGAAAAAATATAGTGCTGCCATCATCGGTTATCAGAATTTTTTGCGATCCATCGATTTGGGTGACCAATGGACGACTCCTGCTGTTGATGACGCGAGGCTTCAAACGATCCGGCAAGCTCGAAGAGAATTGGTCATTTGTTTGGCCCATTCAGGACTTTGGCCAGATGCATTGAAAGGCTTCAGTCACCTTAAAACGTCCGCGAAAGAACGGGACGCTGAAGAAACCGTTGTCGATTTGGCCCAGCGATTGGTTTCGATTGCTCAACAGCAGGAACTGCCTGAGGTGGCCGATCCCTTGTGGGATTTCCTGTTTCAACAACGTCCCGATCATCCCGGGCGAGCCGCTTATTGGTCGACGCTGGCGTGGCGAGCGGTGGATCAAGAAGACTTTGAAAAAGCTCAATCACACTTCGAAATACTGATCAACGAATTTCCACAACATCCAGTATCCGCCGCGGCAGCTATGTGGTTGGCTCAAAGGGATGAACAGCATGACGATTTGGATCGGGCCGCCCACCGATACCAATGGATTCTGGAGCGGTTCCCGGAAGGCAAGTACACCCACATTGCTCGATTGCGATATGCCCGCGCTTTGTTTGAAAAAAATGATACCGCTCAATTCGATTTGGCCGCCACCCTATTGCAGGATTATTTAGAAACAGACCAAAGCGGCGATGCCAGTGAAGCCCGCGAGGCTCGCGATGAAGCATTATTCATGCTGGGCTGGATTCATGCTGAATGGGAGCAGTTGGAAGAATCAACTCATTTTTTTCAGCGGCTCTGCCATGAGTATCCCGAAAGTAAATACCGTTCCGATGCCGCTCTGCGACTGGCGCTGCAGGCATTGGAAAACCATGATGTGTCTACCAGCCGACAGCAACTGGAATCAATTCTCAACATGACCGACATCCCCGATCGTTTGTTGTTGAAAGCTAAATATCTATTGGGAGAACTGGCCACCCGAGAAAAACGCTGGGAGGATGTCAACGATTTGATGGATGCCGTCACAGCGAGTGAAGATTCGGAACTTGCTGAACGAGCCAAGTATTGGTTGGCAGAATCCGCTTTTCAGCAAGCTCAGTTTCAACACGCTGTCCAGCGATTCGAGCGGTTAGTAAAGATTGCACGGCAACGGCAAACCGAAAACGCTCAAGTCAATGATTTGTTTGCCGCCGATTCGCCAATTGCACCATGGTTGTGGCTGCGTTTGGCTCAATCTCATGCCAAATTAAAGGACTGGACTGCAGCGGCGGCAACCGCCCAAGAGGGCTTGGCGCAATTCCCTCAATTTTCTCTAAAACATGAACTGTTGTTCATCATCGCTCGAGAAATCGAAGATCGTGGCCTGTTGAATGACGCCCGCCAAATGTATCAGGAAGTCATTGACGCGGACAATCAAATAGGAACGGAAACGGCGGCTATCGCACAATGGCGAATCGGTGAAGTTTTTTTCCACCAGGAAGCCTTTGAGAGGGCACTTCAAGCCTATTACCTGGTCGATTCGACTTACGATTACCCGCATTGGCGAAGCGCCGCCCTGCTGCAAGCCGGCAAATGCCAAGAACATCTGCGAAATTGGGATCAGGCCCAACGTTTGTACACTCGACTTAAACATCAGTTCCCCGACGGCGAACATGCATCCGAAGCGGAACGGCGTTTGGAACAACTGAAGCGATTGGCCGCCGTGCCAACAACTCAAATTGCACCCGCAAAAAATTAAAATGAAAATAAACTCATTACTAACCGTGATTTCCGTTTTCTCCCTGCTGGTCATTGGTTCGATGTTCCAATTGAACACCAACAAGGGTCACGCTTGGGCCCTTTCTCCGGCTCAAGATTTTACCGGTTTTGAAGCCACCCCGTCAGTTCCACCTCCCCTTCCGACTGAATCGAGCTCCTCTGTCGGTACCGCTGCCGAGGCCAATGAGGGAAATGGAGATCGGCGGCAAGTGGTTGGCAATCGCACCTTGGCCGATATCGCTCGCAGTGGCGGGCCCCTGATGATTCCCATCGGTATCTGCTCGTTCATCTTGGTCGTGTTTGTATTTGAGCGTTTTCTCAGTCTCCGCAGAACTCGAATTATCCCGCGACATTTTGTAAAACGATTTTTGGATCAATTGAGAGACGGTGAATTGAACCGAGATTCAGCCGTGTCGATCTGCGAAAAGAACAACAGTCCCGTCGCGCAAGTTTTCAAAGCAGGGGTGATGAAGTGGGGACGTTCCGCCGTCGAAGTCGAACAAGCTGTCTTGGATGAAGGGGAACGGGTATCCAATCATTTGAGAAAGTATTTGAGATTGATCAACGGCGTTGCCACCGTTTGTCCGCTGCTGGGTTTGCTGGGCACGGTACTGGGAATGATCCAGGCCTTTGATTCAATTGCCACTGCTGGTAATGCGATGGCCGATCCCAAAGTTTTGATTGCCACCGGGATCAGCCAAGCCTTGATTACCACCGCAGCAGGAATGACCGTTGCCATTCCCGCCTTGATCGCCTACTTGTTTTTTTCCAGTCGAGTCGATCGACATACGATGGAAATTGATTCACTGGGCATGAAGGTGGTCAGCCATATCTCAGCCGAATCATTGGTGACATCCAGTTCCACTGGCAAACGCCGCGCCGCATAAGGTGGACTTGCATACTGAACAAGGGACAAACTCATTTCAAAGGGTTTGCTCACTTTTTCAGAGGGCTTCCAAATAAATTTGATCGTGCTTTGAACCGACTTGTGAGAATTCTATGCCGCTGAAAATACAACGTGATGACCAAACGTCGATCAACTTGACACCGATGATCGATATCGTTTTCTTGCTGATCATTTTTTTCATGGTCGGTACTCGATTTAGCGAACTGCATGAACAGGAGCGCGACATTGCGTTGACGGTGCCGCAGGTGATCAACGCCAATGCCATGACGCCCGCTCCAAAAAACCGCATCATCAATGTCTTTGCCGATGGA
>JBGTHU010000258.1:0-2408 GCA_041745975.1 Mariniblastus sp. | reverse complement strand
GTTTTTATTTGGAATCCAACAAGGGTGATCTGGATCTGTCAACCTTGTTTCTGATGGATCCCAATACTGGAGAAATGGAGAGGATTGAGAGCGATCCTGAGAATCGAGTCGACTTTGGTTCGTTGAGAATTGATCGCAATTCCCGTGAATTGATCTCTACTTCTTACACCGACGATCGCACGCGATATTACTGGCGAGATAAAACTTGGGAAACCAATTATCAATTCTTAAAAGAGAAGTTTCCCGGTCGCGAAATCGATTTTCAAAGCTCCACCGTTGATTATTCCAAGTTCCTGATTTCCGTCTGGGGGGATAAGTATGCCTCTGAGTCATGGTTTTTTGACGCAAAAACAAAAGAGTTGATTCACCAATATACGCCACGGCCCGAATTGAAAGAGGTCGAACAACATTTGGCTCCAATGCAACCCGTACGATTTGCCAGCAGTGATGGTTTGGAAATCCCGGGCTATTTAACTTTACCGTTAATTCAAGACCTGCAAAATTTGCCGGTCGTCGTGTTAGTGCACGGAGGCCCCAAAGGCCCTCGCGATAGTTGGGGATATGATCCCCAAGCTCAATTTTTGGCCAACCGAGGCTATGCGGTGTTGCAACCCAACTTCCGTGCCAGCGGTGGATATGGCAAGAAATTCTTGAATGCGGGTGATTTGCAATGGGGAAAATTGATGCAGGACGATATTACATGGGGCGTCAAATACCTGATCGAACAGGGAATCGCCGACCAGCAACGAGTGGCGATTATGGGTGGCAGCTACGGCGGATATGCAACACTGGCCGGATTGGCGTTTACTCCTGAACTCTATGCCTGTGGGGTTGATATCGTCGGGCCCAGCAACATTTTCACTTTGCTCGAATCAATTCCACCATATTGGGAAGCGGGTCGAGCCTTCCTGTATGGGATGGTGGGAGACCCCAAAACCGAAGAGGGACAGGAGCTGATCCGACAGGCCAGCCCCTTGTTCAGCGCTGAACAGATTATTCGCCCGCTGTTGATCATTCAAGGTGCCAATGACCCCCGCGTCAAACAAGCCGAAGCGGATCAAATCGTAATCGCACTCCGAGACCGAGGACACGATGTAAGTTACCTGCTGGCCGAGGACGAGGGCCATGGGTTTGCCAAACCTGTCAACCGAATGGCAATGTACGCCGAAGTCGAACGCTTCTTGGCTGAAAAAATTGGAGGCAGATACCAAACCTCGATGCCCGATGATGTCGCTCGACGACTGGAGGAGTTGCGAGTCGATATCGCAGGAGTGACCTACGAACCACCTGCGGATGTTGTTTTGGCAAGCGCGCTTCCCGAAATTGAAAATCGAATCCAAGCCGGGACTGAAGAGTGGACAATCACCTTGGAAATTCAAGGTCAAACACTCCAAATGGACATGAGTCGCAATATCAGCCAACACGCGGGACAGTGGATTATTGCCGAACAAATCTCCGGCCCTATGGGGGAAATAGCAGAGCACGCGATCTACAGCAGTCAATGGACACCGCAGCAACGTACGATCTCACAAGGTGGTATGGAGATCATCGCTCAATACAACAAAAACAAAGTCGAACTGCAGATGGGTGAACAAACAGTGGAAATGTCGATCGATGGTGCCGTTCTCTGTGACGGACCAGGCCGCGATGCAATACTGGCAGGATTAAAACTTGATCCAGATCAATCACTATTTGTCGCTGTACCCGACTTGATGTCTCAAAAAGTGAAACAATGCGAAGTTAAAAGGGAAGGTGTTGAAGAGTTGGACGGACAATCCGTGACTAAGATATCGGTTACAGTTGTCGGCGAACCCTCCAGTCAAATTTTGTATTGGCGACACAACGAATCCGGAAAGATCGTTCGCAGTCAACGTACCGTTCCCGAGTTCGGAAATGCGCAAATGACCAAGGTTCGAAAGTAATGAGCTTCAGCTACCAATATGCCCGTCCAGCGTTGTCGGTCGATTGTGTTGTGTTCGGGCTAGACGACGACAATAAGGTTTCCGTTTTATTGATCCAACGGGCCCATTCCCCCTACCAAGGGGAATGGGCGCTACCCGGCGGGTTTGTCGAAATTGACGAAACGCTCGAGCAAGCCGTCCAGCGGGAATTGCAAGAAGAAACAGGACTGATCGGTCTGAATCTTGAGCAACTGTTTGCCTTTAGTGAAATCAACCGTGATCCGCGAGATCGGGTCATTTCAGTCGCCTATTATGGCTTGGTCACTCAAAAAGAACACTCTCCCCAAGCAGCCAGTGACGCTCGATCGGTCGCTTGGCACCCAATCACGGACTTGCCTCCATTGGCATTCGACCATCGCCAGATTCTTGACATGGCGTATCAACGCGGAATCGAGCGTGGATTGCCTTTTGATGTTCGAAAATGAATCGAGCCGATTCGTTGGGCCC
>JBGTHU010000257.1:0-1938 GCA_041745975.1 Mariniblastus sp. | reverse complement strand
GCCTGACCTGGTTGTTACATAATACGACTGCGGAACGAAAGGCTTTTCAACAATTATTGCAGTGGCAACTGCGAATTAAAAATGACGACTCGAGTCGATTTCAACTTGGACAATGGGATGATTTGTTCACTGCGCTGACTCAGAACCAACCGATAACAACGGAACCCGATCGCAATCAGAATGAACTCCACTGTATTGAATCCGATTGGATTTTTCGATCCTATTTGGCGTTAGGGGCCGGTTACATGATGCATGAGTTGGCCACCCGTTACAACCGCGATGAAATGTCCGAATTGATTGGAACCACGATCGCGCAGGCTGGCCAGTTTCAACTACCCCAACTCGCTGATGGGGACCAAGTTTTGGTTGAGCAAATATTGGCTGTGGAACTTCCACTCTGCCTGGCCACCGGATGTGAAGAATTTCTGGAACCGGATGACTGGATTGACCCTGCGATTGGATGGATGTCAGCCATGGTCGATGACAAATTAGACTCTGACGGCTGGCCTGTTGCTCAAACGCTGCCCATCTTCGGTCCGTTGTTGGCCAGCTGGATACGCTCCGCCGATCTCGTGGGTAAAACAAAAAGCCGATTTCCCAAATCGATTGTCCAATTAGTAAAGTCGGCGGTTCGCCAAATGCTACGGCTGACCCGGAGTGATAGAACGCTGATGTTCAGCCCCTTTGATTCGCTGCCGCTGTCGTCGGCGTGTTGGAAATCGTTCAAACGCTTTACCGACGACAACGTTGATCGCAAACTGGCTAAACGGATCTTGGACTTTTCTGGAAAATCAATTCTTGAGATCAACAACCAGAAAAATCCTCAACAGCGAGATAGTACTGGAAAACATCACGCAGATCGATCTAAAAAGGAAAAAAAATTAACCAGCAAATCTCGTTATCGAAAAATCGATCCCAGTTCCGTTTCAGAATATGGTTGCAGTGGGATCATGGTGACTCACTGGCAGCAAGGAGCTGCTAAAGTCGCATTTGATTATTCCCAAAGTGGATTTAAGTTGGAAATCGGCCATCGAATTCCGTTGATAAGCGGTGATTGTCTTCCACAAATTTCGATCAATCAAGCAGTTTGTCGGCCAATGGACGATTTTCTCATGACCTGTGACCACCACGATGAAGATGTCGATTATGTAGAACTGCAAATTCCATTGACGCAACAAGCAACGCTTGTCCGCCAGATACTGATGATCCCTCAAGATGACTTAATCATGATTGCCGATCGTGTGACCAGTTTGGAATCGGGGAACATTGAATACGAGTGTTTTTGGCCATTGGCCGACGGAGTGACGTTGTTGCGCGAATCTGAAACTCGCGAAGTTTACCTTCAAAACAAGAAAATCGAATCGTTGGTTTTACCGGTTTCGTTGCCAGAGTGGCGGATTGGCAAAACATCAGGACGGCTCGATTTGGTTTTGCCACAACGGCGCGATCCATTGCAAACCGTCGCGCCCGAAAACTCAATGCATGCAGAAGAAGCTCGCAAGGATCTTTCCTGCTCGAACCAGCGTTGCTATTTACAACTGAGTGAAACGCAAACGGGTGTTGGATTGTACGTGCCTTTAATTTTTGACCTCAATCCTTTACGTTCCAAACAGAAACGGACTTGGCGACAATTGACGCTGACCGAGTCGCGACAACCGGTCAGTCGAGACCAAGGTGCTGCTTTTCGAGTTCAAATCGGCGATCATCAATGGTATTTCTATCAAGCGATCGGTTCTCAGGGAAATCGAAGTTTTTTTGGCGAAAATTTCAACGGGGAATTCCTATTCGGTCGCTTTCTGCAAGATGGAGCAAAGCAAGAACTGCTTCGGATTGAGTAGTGAAACACCGTGGATAAAAACGCCCGCTATCTCGATGGACTATGAGGATTACAGTTGCTCATCCAAAGCTTGCTTGAAAGTATCGCGTTCACGTCGAGTC
>JBGTHU010000256.1:0-2718 GCA_041745975.1 Mariniblastus sp. | reverse complement strand
TTCCTCGAGTTTTTCGCGATCGTAATCGCTGGTCGTGTTCTCGATCTCGCGGCGAATCTGGTCGATCCGCGCCTTGATGTCGCTGCTCTTGCCGGCACCTTCGATGATCGTCGTGTTGTCCTTGTCGATAATCACCTTCTTCGCCCGACCGAGGTCCGTAATCGGCAGCGACTCGAGCTTGATGCCGAGCGAATCGAACACCGCCGTACCGCCGGTCAAGATCGCGATGTCTTCCATCATGGCCTTGCGGCGGTCGCCGTATCCTGGCGCTTTTACGGCACAGCAGTTGAACGTGCCCCGCAACTTGTTGATAACCAATGTTGCCAAGGCTTCACCGTCGACGTCCTCAGCGATAATCAACAGTGGCTTCCCCTGCTGGACAACTTTTTCCAGCATCGGCACCATCTCTTGGATGTTGCTGATTTTTTTCTCGAAGACCAACACGTAAGCGTCTTCCAGCACGCATTCCATCGAAGCGGGCTCGCTGACAAAATAAGGAGAAAGGTATCCGCGATCGAATTGCATCCCCTCGACCCATTCGACTTCGGTTTTGAGGCTCTTTCCTTCGTCGACGGTGATCACTCCGTCCTTGCCAACTTTCTCCATCGCATTGGCCAGCAGTTCGCCAATTTCCGCGTCATTATTAGCAGCAATCGACGCGACATTCGCCATCTCGCTTTTATTTTTGATCTTAATGGACATCGAAGCCAATTTTTCCGAGATATCCTTGACGGCAGCTTCAATACCCGATTTCATTTGAATGGGATTGACACCTGCGGTAACGGCCTTCAAGCCCTCGTTAAAAATGGCTTCTGCTAATACGGTCGCCGTGGTAGTGCCGTCACCAGCCACATCGCTGGTCTTGCTGGCGACTTCCCGCACCATTTGAGCGCCCATGTTTTCGTAAACGTCTTCCAGTTCGATTTCCTTGGCTACGGTAACGCCATCTTTAGTGACGGTTGGCGAACCGAAACTTTTTTGCAGGATCACGTTTCGCCCCTTGGGGCCAAGGGTGACTTTGACTGCTCGAGCCAACTTGGAAACCCCGCGTCGAATGGCTTCGCGAGCCTCTTGTTCAAATGCAATAATTTTTGCCATCTTTTTGATTCTCCTAGAACCTGATTTAGGTTTGTTTGATTAATTGTTAAAAAAATTTCGAGGTTGTGACTGACCAACTGCCGCTGGCGAGGTCAATCGTAACTACTCGATAACGGCCAAGACATCGTCTTCCCGCATCAGCAACAGTTCAGAATCGCCAATTTTGATTTCATCGGGACCATAGCTTGTGAACAACACACGATCGCCTGCCTTGACCTGCAACGGACAACGGCTCCCGTTCTTCAGCAAGCGCCCCTCGCCCACCGAGATCACCGTCCCGCGAGAAGGCTTGTCTTTGGCTGACGACGGAAGGTATATCCCACCCGCAGTTTGGTCCTCCGACTCTTCGCGTTGGACGACAATGCGATCACCCAGGGGTTGTAAATTTGGCTTCTTTTTTGCAGTTGCTGCTGACTTTTCGGCAGTTTTTACAGCCATGAACCTATCTCCTCAATGTTTTTATTTCCGTTACTTTGTCTAATAAGAACCGTTTTATCAACTCATCCGACGACTGCCCAGTTTTCACCTGACAGATTGGCGGATCAAGCGCTTCAACAATTTGATGTCCAACTGCTACAGCAAAAAGCGCGCCAAATGGCTGGCATTTAGATAAACAGGCGCATAGTCTCGGTTTCGGAACCGATTTGAACCCGTTTGGACGGTAATAAGCCCGCGGCAGAAGGCTCCTGCAACGCCCGGCCCCAGAGAAAAACGCTGCCCCATCCCCGCCCCTTTTGCCCTTCGCCTCATCACCCCCTCGTTGTGACGTATTTTTTGTAAGATTTTTTGAAAGATATCCGCCGCTTTCAAGTTAGCCGCAGCGGTGGTGGAAGGTCCAAACGACCGCATTCATTGCAAAAACCGACAGGGCGCTCCCCCTGCCGGTTCGATGAAAAAATTGATGTCTTGGAAACTTGACCGAAAAACCGGTACTTGTACCGGTGCAAGTCATAGATCGCCACTGACTTGCACCGGGAAGTTTATGCGGGCCATCCAGTTAGGGGCTATCTAGTTCGGTCTAACAATTAGGCGTTAGTGGCTTCCTTCAAGGCGAAGTTAACCGTTTTGATGATCTCAGCGGCAACTTTGTAAGGATCGGCATTGGATGCAGGGCGGCGGTCTTCCAAATACCCCTTCCAGCCGCTTTTGACAGCGGCGACGGGGATTCGAATTGACGCACCCCGATCAGAAACTCCATATGAAAACTCATTGATATGCTGAGTCTCATGCTGGCCCGTCAATCGTTGGTGATTGTCTTCCCCATAGACGGCGATGTGATTCACTACACGGGGCTGAAAGGCCTTGCAAATTTGTTCAAAAATTTCCTGCGAACCGCACGTCCTCAACAGGCTATTGGAAAAGTTAGCGTGCATGCCCGATCCGTTCCAGTCGGTTTGTCCCAGTGGCTTGGGATGCCAATTGATGCTCATGCCATATTTCTCACCACATCGTTCCAGCAAAAATCGAGCGATCCAGATCTGGTCACCGGCCTGCTTCGCCCCTTTGGCAAAGATTTGGAACTCCCATTGTCCGGCCGCCACTTCGGCATTAATTCCTTCCACGTTCAGCCCCGCCGCCAAGCACTGGTTCAAGTGCTCTTCCACCAACTCTCGACCATAA
>JBGTHU010000255.1:0-2646 GCA_041745975.1 Mariniblastus sp. | reverse complement strand
TTTTCCAACGAAGCCGGCGCAGGCTCTGCAGCCATCGCCCATTCGGCCGTCGAGACTCGATACCCGGCGTCGGAAGGAATTGTGGCTCTCATGGAACCATTTTTGGATACCGTCGTAATCTGCACCATGACCGCCTTGGTCATCATCATTTTCAATGCCGATGGTAAGTTTGAATACAGCGATGTGGAGAACAAACAGGTTCTAATGGCAGAATCTGGGCAACGAGTTGGCGGAGTCGATTTGACGTCGATGGCTTTTGAATCAGCCCTTCCCAATTTTCGCTATGTCCTGACCATCGCCATCATTTTATTCGCATTCTCGACCATGATCTCTTGGTCATACTATGGCTTAATATCCTGGAAATATCTGTTCGGCAGGGGGCGATGGTCGGATTTGTCTTACAAGATTCTCTTTTGCTTTTTTGTCGTTGTCGGGTCCGCAGCCTCACTAACGGCCGTCATCGATTTCTCTGATGCAATGATTCTCGCACTCGTTTT
The DNA here is from genome assembly GCA_041745975.1 of Mariniblastus sp. Taxonomy (GTDB): domain Bacteria; phylum Planctomycetota; class Planctomycetia; order Pirellulales; family Pirellulaceae; genus Mariniblastus. The sequence continues at coordinate 2,149 of JBGTHU010000255.1, read as the reverse complement.
TCCGAACATGATCGGACTGATTCTGCTCGCGCCAAGAGTACGTGAGGAACTCACCAATTACTTAACTGCGATTAAGAGAAAGGCCTAAATGAGCGACCAAGCGACTCTCATTAATCTTACACGGTGTTTGCTGGAGAGCATCATTGCCGGTGATTGGCAGGCTTACAGTGACTTGTGTGATCCAACGATTACTTGCTTTGAACCGGAAGCGAAAGGCAACCTAGTGGAAGGCATGGACTTCCACCGCTTCTATTTTGACTTAGACCGTAAGAATGTCCGCCTGCAAACTACTATGGTTCGTCCGCACGTTCGACTGCTGGGTGACGTAGCTATTGTCAGCTACATCCGCGTGACGCAGGTGGCCGATCAAACGACGGGTGAAGTCTCGACTCGCACAGCCGAAGAGACTCGTGTCTGGGGTCGAGTCGACGGCAACTGGAAACACCTACACTTTCATCGCTCGTCCATTGACTGACCCCGGATGTGCGAGCCCCATGACCACAGGTTTTCTCTCGCCGGCCGAATTCCCTAGAAAACTAGGGTTGTTGCCGCTGAGAAACCTCGAAAACATAGGTAAAACTATCGATCTAGGTTATAGTAGTTGAGAGGTCCACCGTTTGGGTCCTTCATTGAGCAATCTCTGCTGGACTGGCTGGAGTCCGAATCGGCAGAACGTTCTCTAGGCAGAGGGAATTTATTGGCGATACTTTTTTGTGAACGCCCGGTACAAAGTAGGTCGTACAGACACCACCGAGCTTCTTCTGTTTTATTGGAGTTGTAGGGTCCATGTTGAAGCTGAGTAGTTCCGTCAAAGCTTGCGGTATTGTTTTGTTCGTGGGATGGGCCGTTCAGGGCACCAGGATTCTAGCGATCGAAAACCAAACTGCGTTAGAGATTCCCTCACTGGGGACCATAGGCCCTGTCGAGCTGATACAGGATGGGTTCAAGTTCCTGGAAGGTCCCGCAAAAGTTCCAGACGGTACGCTGTACTTTTCTGATATCCCCGCAGAAACCATTTTTCAATTGAGCCCCGAAGGCAATATCAGCGAGTATCTCAAGCCTTCTGGATTTGCCAATGGTTTGATGTACGGGGGCGACGGCCAACTGTTGGCGTGCCAGATGGAGGGCCGGTTGTCGTCAATCGAAATATCCACCAAGCAGATTACCGTCCTGGTCGATCAGTATAATGGAATTCGGATGAATGCTCCCAACGATTTGGTGATTGACCGAGAGGGAGGCGTTTACTTCACTGATCCACGTTATCGCGCTCCAGAACCCTGGCCTCAGGGCGTCGAAGCCTTTTATTATCGCGCTAAGGATGGTGAGGTGACGCGTTTAGGAGAAGGATTGAAAGCCCCCAATGGGATTGCAATGTCTCCGGACGAAAAAACGCTGTACGTCATCCCCAGTATGCAGTCAGCCATGATGGCCTATCCGGTAGAGGGTCCGGGGAAGATCGGAAAGGGCAGGGTTTTTTGTCAGCTCCAGCAAGTCGACGGGCAAACCGAGGGCGGCGGCGACGGCCTGGCAGTCGACTCGAATGGCAATCTCTACATCACCTCAGCTGCTGGAATCCAAGTCTTCTCAGGGGCGGGTGAACTGCTCGGGATCATCCAAGTACCCGAGCAACCGGCCAACTGTGCATTTGGCGGCCCAGACAATAGGACGCTGTTTATTACCGCTCGCACCGGTCTTTATCGTTGCAACATGCCGATTGCCGGACATTTGCATCGGACTGAATGAACTCCTCTATGTACGTAACCGTACACGCCATAATGAAGGGGTCGCGAGTTTTTTTGGGAGATTTCGATAAATCATCAAACTCACGAGCCCAGGGTTGTTTGGCATTTCAATGGGAAAACTCCCGCCCCCGTTCCGCTGTGTGAACGCCTACCTTTTTTCAATCGCCCGTTTGGATTTGCGATTTCTAGTCAGCCAGGGAATTCTACTAATGGATAGTTGGTTTGCTTCGCGTTTTGGCACTATGGCGTCACACTTTCCCGCGTTTGTCCCAAACTTGTCATACAGACTCCCTTGGTTGCTCGCGTGTTCAATCGTCTTTTGGTCGGCGTTCTCACCCTCCATTTCAGCCCTTGCTCAAGACACGGCGCCCGCTGAACTACTGACGGTAGCCGAGTCCAGTCAGTAC